>JACMLI010000592.1 GCA_014379705.1 Gemmatimonadaceae bacterium | reverse complement strand
CTTCAGCCTCGAGAGCGCCGTCAAGCTCGTCCGACAGTCCTGAACAAGATCACCAACTGGAGAGCCGGATGCGGGAGATCCGCTTGTCCGGTTCGGAGGGAGGGGGAGACCGCGAGGGTCTCTCCCTACCTCTATCAAAATAGAACCGGGACCTCCCTTTGCACCGGTTCCTGTCCGTGTCACACGTACCCACCCCTGACCTCGTACGCATCCGCGCGCGACCCGCGACGGTGCACATCAGCCGAAGCCGAAGCGTCCTCGCCACCACCGTCTACGGCCTGCTCGACGGCGGCTTCGATCACGGCCTGTTCGTTCACGAGACGCGGCTGCTCTCACGCTGGCGGTATCTCATCGACGGCGAAGAACCGTCGCCGAACGCGCTCTCGGTCATCCGGCAGAACCACTCCCTCGGGTACTACGTCACTCCCGCACCCGGCGTGACGCCTCCGCCGAAGGACGATGGCAGCGGGCAGGTGCCCGATGAGTCGCGCAACACGCTCGAGTTGCGCGTCACGCGCCTCATCGACGACGGACTGCACGAAGACCTCGACCTGACGAACTACACGATGGAGCGCACCGCGTTCGTCTTCACGATCGAGTTCGACGCCGACTTTGCGGACCAGGCCGAAACCCGCTCGCGCAAGCAACACGGCCAGCTGGAAACGCACTGGGACGCCGATGCACAACGCCTGACCTTCGACTACGTCGCTAGACACGAAGCCGCCACGCTGCACCGCGCCGTCGAGATCACCATCGACCGCGCGTCGACGCCGCCCGAATTCGCGGACGGCCGCCTCTCCTTCTCCGTCACCCTCGCCCCGAAAGAGCGCTGGCACACCTGCATCCGCATCGCGCCCGTCATCGACGGTCAACGTCTCCCGTCGCCCGACTGTCCTGCCATCGGTCCCGAGAACGCGCCTCACGAGCAAGCCATCCGCACCTTCATCAACGAGACCACAAAGATCGAGAACGCGGAGCAGGGGAGCCTGACTGCCGACGCCCTCATCACCATCGAGCAGGCCCGCAGCGATCTCGCCTCGCTGCGCCTCTTCGACCTCGATCACGGCCCCCGCGCGTGGACGGTCGCGGCCGGGCTCCCGCTCTACGTCGCGCTGTTCGGCCGCGACACGCTCACCACCGGCTGGCAGGCGGGCCTCCTCGGCCCCGAGATCATGACCGGCACGCTGCACGCGCTCGCAAAGACGCAGGGCACGCGCGAGGACGACTGGCGCGACGAGCAACCGGGCAAGATGCTGCACGAAGCGCACACCGGGCCGCTGTCGATGCTCGGCTACAACCCCCGAGGCCGCAGCTACAGCTCCATCACCACCTCCGGGCTCTACGCGTTCATCCTGGCGGACCTGTGGCACTGGACGGGCGACAAGAACCTCGTCCGTCCGTTCATCGAGCCCGCGCTCCGGGCCCTGCACTGGCTGGAACGTTACGGGGACATCGATGGCGACGGATTTTACGAATACCAGACCCGGTCACCGATGGGCCCGCGCAATCAGGGCTGGAAGGACTCGCCCGACGCGATCGTGTACGAGGACGGCAGGCTGGTCGATCCGCCCATCGCT
>JACMLI010000079.1 GCA_014379705.1 Gemmatimonadaceae bacterium | reverse complement strand
CGCGCGATGCGGGCGTCCTTGCCCCGCGCAGCGGATTGCGCCTGACGCTGTCGCCGGACACGGCGGCGCCACGAGTGTCTCCATGACGATGACGAACTGCGAGATGGCAGATGGCAGGTGCCTGCCCCGGCCGGGGAGCCGGGGGCAGTCGGCAGGTGGCACGTTCGGCGCCCTCTGCCTCATGCTTCTTGCCGCGTGCGAGAAGCCGGCGGCCACCGTGCGTCCTCCGGTGGCCGTCGTGGTGGCAACGACCACGCGCGGGCCCGCGCCGTACGTGCTCACGGCCAACGGCGTCGTCGAGCCGGCGCAATCCGTCGACGTGCAGTCGCAGGTGGGAGGCGTCCTCACGGCCGTCCATTTCAGGGAAGGCGATGAGGTGAAGGCCGGGCAGCTCCTGTTCGAGATCGACCCCCGCCCGTACGAGTCCGCCCTGCGTCAGGCCGAAGCCGTGCTCGCGCGTGACCAGGCGACGGCCGACAACGCGCGTCGCGACGCCGACCGGTTTGCGACGCTCGCGCAGAAGGACTTCGTGACGAAGTCGCAGGCCGACCAGGCGCTCTCCAACGCCGAGGCGCTCAAGGCGGCGCTCGAGAGCGACAAGGCGATCGTCGCGAATGCGCGCTTCAACCTCGAGAATGCATCGATTCGCGCCCCGGTCTCGGGAAAGACAGGCAGCCTGCTCGTCAGGCTCGGCAACCTCGTGAAGCCGGCGTCCCCACCCCCGCTGGTGGTGATCAACCAGATCCACCCGATCCTTGTGCGCTTTGCCGTGAACGATCGTGACCTTCCCCTCGTGCAGCAGTATTCCCGGAAGGGAACATTGCGGGCGCTGGCGATCCCCACGCAGGGCGACTCGACGCCGGTTCCCGGTCGTCTCACGTTCATCGACAACGGGGTCGACACGACCACCGGCACGCTGACCCTCAAGGCGCAGTTCGAGAATCGCGACAACCGATTGTGGCCGGGCCAGTTCGTGCGCGTGGGCCTCGAACTCTTCGTGGAGAACGACGCCCTCCTCGTGCCCAGCGAAGCCGTCATGACCGGACAGGACGGGCAGTTCGTGTTCGTCGTCGACGACAGCAGCAAGGCGGCGATGCGGCCCGTGAAGGTGGCGCGCGCCCTCGGGCGCTTCCTGCTCATCGAGTCGGGCCTCGAGGTGGGCTCGCGCGTGGTGATCGACGGACAGGGCAAGCTCGCGCCCGGCTCGAAGGTCGAAGTGAAGGATGCGGAGGCCGTCGCGGCCTCCCGCGGAGTGACGCCATGAACATCACCGCGCCCTTCATCCAGCGCCCCGTCATGACCACGCTCGTCATGACGGCCATCCTCGTCTTTGGCGGCATGGCGTATCGCCAGTTGCCGGTGAGCGACCTGCCGAACGTCGACTACCCGACGATCACCGTAACGGCCGCCTTACCCGGTGCGAGCCCGGAGACCATGGCCGCGGCCGTGGCGACGCCGCTCGAGAAGCAGTTCACGACGATCGCCGGCATCGACAACATGGTGAGCTCGAGCTCCCTCGGGAGCACGAACATCACGCTGCAGTTCACGCTCGACCGCAGCATCGACGGGGCCGCGCAGGACGTGCAGGCCGCCATCTCCAAGACCCTGCGCGAGCTGCCGCCAGGCATCGTGCCGCCGTCGATGCAGAAGACCAACCCGGCCGATGACCCGTTCCTGTACCTGAACCTTCGGTCGCCCACGCTGCAACTCTCGGCACTCGACGAATATGCGCAGACGGTGCTGGCGCAGCGCATCTCGATGGTGAGTGGGGTGGCGGCGGTGAACGTGTTCGGGTCGCAGAAGTACGCCGCGCGCATCCAGGTGGATCCGAGGGCCATGGCGGCCCGGGGGATCGGCATCGACGAGGTGGCGGCGGCCGTCTCACAGGGAAACGCCAACCTGCCCACGGGGGTGCTCTGGGGGCCGACGCGTGCCTACACGGTGAAAGCAGACGGGCAGCTCGGGAGCGCCGAGGAGTTCTCGCGCCTCGTGATCGCCTGGCGGAATGGCGCGCCGATCCGGCTCGGCGACATCGGGCGCGTCCGCGACGACGTCCAGAACAACAAGGTCGCGGCGTGGTACAACGGCACCCGCTCGATCACGCTCGCCGTGCAGAAACAGCCGGGCACGAACACCGTTGCCGTCGCCAACGCGGTGAACGACCTGCTGCCGGTGTTGCGCGCGCAGATGCCGGCCTCCGTGGAGATCAGCACCTTCTTCGATCGCTCGGCCGGCATCAAGGAGTCGGTGCACGAGGTCAAGTTCACGCTCGTGCTCACCCTCGCGCTCGTCGTGATGGTGATCTTCCTGTTTCTTCGCAACATCCCGGCGACGGTGATCCCGAGCCTCGCGCTGCCGATGTCGCTGGTGGGGACGTTCGGCGTGATGTGGCTGATGAATTTCAGCCTCGACAACCTGTCCCTCATGGCACTGACGCTTGCCGTGGGATTCGTCGTCGACGACGCGATCGTCATGCTCGAGAACATCGTGCGGCACGTGGAGATGGGAAAGACACCGATGGAGGCCGCGTACACGGGCTCGCGCGAGATCGGCTTCACCATCCTGTCGATGACGTTGTCGCTGACGGCGGTGTTCATCCCGCTGCTGTTCATGGGCGGCATCGTCGGCCGGCTCTTCCACGAATTCGCCGTGACGATCGGCGTGGCGATCCTGGTGTCGGGCTTCGTCTCGCTCACGCTGACGCCGATGCTCTGTGCGCGCTTCCTCAAGCCAGGGAAGCACGGAGAGCAGGAGATCCACAACCCGGTGTTCGACGCGTTCGAGCGCGGCTACCAGGCGGTGTGGCGCTTCTACGACCGCACGCTGCACATGGCGATGCGGCGCCGGCCACTCGTGATGGCGTTTTCGTTGCTCACGCTCATCGGTACCGTCGTGCTCTTCCGGATCGTGCCCAAGGGGTTCTTCCCGTCGGAGGACGTGGGTCGCATCCGCGCGACGACCGAGACGGCGCAGGGCACGTCGTACGACGACATGCTCGCGCACCAGAAGCAGGCCATGGCGATCGCGCAGCAGAACCCGTACGTCGACGCGGTGCTGTCGAACCTCGGCACGGGGAGTGGCAACTCGATCGGCCTGATGAACCAGGGGCGCCTGACGTTCAAGCTCAAGGAAGACCGGGACGCGCGCCCCAATGCCGACGAGATGGCGCGCATGCTGAGCAGGGAACTGTCGGTCGTTCCTGGCATGAACGTGGTAGTGCAGAACCCGCCGACGATCAACATCGGGGGGCGGCAGACGCGCGCGCAGTACCAGTTCACGCTGCAGGGCTCCGACCTCGAGCTGCTGTACGAGGGGTCGCGAGCACTCGAGCAGCGCCTGCAGAACATCCCGACCCTCACCGACGTGACGTCGGACCTGCAGGTCGCCAACCCGCAGGCCTCGATCACGATCGACTGGGATCGCGCGTCGACCCTCGGCCTGACGGCCGAGCAGATCGAGCAGGCGTTGTACAATGCGTACGGATCGCGGCAGGTGTCGACGATCTACACGCCAAACAACCAGTATTGGGTGGTGCTCGAGCTGTTGCCCGAGTACCAGCAGGACCTGTCGGCGCTCGACCTCCTGTACGTGCGGTCGCGATCGGGTACGCTCGTGCCACTATCGTCGGTGACGACGTCGGTGCGCAACCTGGGGCCGCAGATGGTGAACCACACCGGCCAGTTGCCGTCGGTGACGCTGTCATTCAACCTCGCGCCCGGGGCTGCGTTAGGCACGGCCGTGTCGGCGGTGGAAGGGGCGGCGCGCGAGGTCCTGCCCGAGGGCATCTCCACCGGCTTTTCCGGCGCCGCGCAGGCGTTCCAGGACACGCAGAAGGGCCTGGGCATGCTCTTCGTGCTGGCGATCTTCGTGATCTACATCGTGCTCGGGATCCTGTACGAGAGCTTCATCCACCCGATCACGATCCTGTCGGGGATTCCGTTCGCCGCCTTCGGGGCCTTCCTCGCGCTGTTGCTCACCGGCACGGACCTCACGGTGTACGCGTGGGTCGGCGTGATCATGCTCGTCGGTCTCGTGAAGAAGAATGCGATCATGATGGTGGACTTCGCGCAGGAGGCGGAGCACAAGCAGGGGAAGAATGCGCGCGACGCGATCATCGAGGCGTGCCTGGTGCGCTTCCGGCCGATCAGCATGACGACGATGGCCGCGCTCGTCGGCACGCTGCCGATCGCGCTCGCCAGCGGCATGGGCGCGGAGTCACGTCGCCCGTTAGGCATTGCGGTGGTGGGCGGGCTCGCCTTTTCGCAGCTGGTCACGTTGTACGTGACGCCGGTGGTCTACACGTACTTCGACGAGCTGGTCACGTGGGTCCGGAACCGCCGCGCCCGCGGCGTGGACAGCGGGAGCCCGCACGAGGTGTCCGGCACGCCGGTTGGAGCCTCGAGCACGCCGGCGGCGGCGCAGGTCATGGCGCAGAGGAGGCAGGGGCCCATCGGCTAGGTGGGGCAGCGCTGCCGAAATCGATTGCGCCAGGTCAATCGTCATCCCGGACAAGCGAGCGAATGGCGAGCGCAGCGCCGGGACCCGGAGTCTTTGGACGCGTTGCACTGCGGGGAACGACGCTGGGTCCCGGTTCTCGGCTTCGCCGGACCGGGATGACGAGTGAGAGAGCTTCGCCGGACTGGGATGTCGAGCGAGAGAGCTTCAGTGGACCGGGATGATGAGTGAGAGAGCTTCGCCGGACCGGGATGATGAGTGAAAGAGCTCGCCGGACCTTGATGCCAATTGCTTCCCATTCGCATGGTGCCCCCTCGTTCCGGGGCGGCTATATTCGGCCGCCACTCATCCGGAGCCCGCGGTGTACTTGAGCAGTCCCAAGTCGCAGACGCAGTACGACGTGATCGTCGTGGGATCGGGTGCCGGGGGTGGCATGGCCGCCTACCAACTGGCGGTGGCGGGCCTCAAGGTCCTCGTGCTCGAGGCCGGGCGGCGCTACGACCCGGTGACGGAGACGCCGATGTTCAACCTCCCGCGTCAGGCACCCCTGCGCGGCGCCGGCACGCGGGACAAGCCCTTCGGCTTCTACGACGCCACGGTCGACGGCGGCTGGAACGTGCCGGGGGAACCGTACACGACGGCGCCGGGAAGTGAGTTCATGTGGTGGCGCTCGCGCATGACCGGCGGGCGCACCAACCACTGGGGACGCATCTCGCTCCGCATGGGCCCCTACGACTTCAAGCCGAAGACCCGCGACGGGCTTGGCGCCGACTGGCCGCTCACGTACGACGACCTTGCCCCGTATTACGATCGCACCGAGATGCTGATTGGCGTGTACGGGGGCGACGACGATCTCGAGAACACGCCGCGATCATCGCCCGGCGTGCTGATGCCCGCCCCCGCCGCGCGCGCCACCGAGCTGCTGACGAAGAAGGCGTGCGACCCGTTGGGGATTCCCGTCATCCCGGCGCACCTCGCGATCATGAGCAAGCGGCAGGACCACCTCACGCTGCCGAAGAAGATCCACCCCGACAACCGGCTGGCGCAGCGCGTGCTCGCGCAGTCCATGCTGCAGCGCCAGGCGTGCTTCTGGGCCACGCCGTGCGGCAATGGTTGCTCGATCCGCGCGAACTTCCAGTCGACGACGGTGCTCCTCCCCCCCGCCCTCGCGACCGGCAACTGCGACATCGTCTCCGACGCGATGGTGCGCGAGGTGATGGTCGACGCCGCGGGGCGCGCCACCGGGGTGCGCTACATCAACAAGCTCACGCGCACCGACCACGAAGTCCGGGCGCGCGTGGTGGTCCTTGCCGCGAGTGCGTGCGAGACCGCCCGGATCCTGCTGAACTCGAAGAGCACCAGCTTCCCGAATGGCGTTTCCAACAGCAGCGGACTGGTAGGCAAGTACCTGATGGACACCGTGGGCGCCGGCCTTGGCGCCCAGATCCCCGCCCTCGAGAACTGCCCCCCGCACAACCAGGATGGCGCGAGCGGTATGCACATGTACATGCCGTGGTGGCTCTATAAGGAGCAGATCGGCGGACAGCTCGGCTTTGCGCGCGGCTATCACGTGGAGTTTGGCGGCGGACGCGGCATGCCCGGCCCCGGGATCTTCGGCGGCCTCGAGAACTACACGAACGGCGCGTACGGCAGGCGCTTCAAGGAAGAGGCGCGCCGGTACTACGGCTCGTTCATGTACTTCGACGGGCGCGGGGAGATGATCCCCAACGAGGATTGCTACTGCGAGCTCGACCCCGACGTGACGGACCAGTGGGGCATTCCCGTCCTGCGCTTCCACTGGAAGTGGTCCGACCACGAGACGCGTCAGGCAGCCCACATGGTGAAGACGTTCGCGCAGGTCGTCGACGCCATGGGCGGGAAGGTGAATGGCGAAGTGCAGACCGACGGCTCGAAGGTCATTGCACGCGGCGGGCAGATCATCCATGAAGTCGGCACGTGCCGCATGGGTACCGAAGCGTCGAAGTCCGTGCTCAACGAGTACTGCCAGTCGTGGGACGTGAAGAACCTCTTCGTCACCGACGGCGCGCCCTTCGTGTCCAACGCTGACAAGAATCCCACGCTCTCGATCCTCGCCCTCGCGTGGCGCACCTGCGATCACATCATCGATCAACTCGGGAAGAGGAGCATCGGATGAGCGACGAACCTCGTACAGCAGATGCCACGGGGTCTGATGACTCCCTCGACGCCAAGGGAAGGAGCCGTCGGCGCGCGCTGCAGGTGCTGGCGGTGGCGGCTGTCGCTCCTGCGCTGCCGTCCGCTGGCGCGGCCGAACCTTCGGCACCAACCGCGGGTCTCGAGCCGGGCGAAGAGCAAGCCATCGCTGGCGGGCCCCGAGGGACGGCGACCGATCCGGACCTCCTGCGACCGAAGTTCACGTGGACGAACAGGCTCTCGGCGGCGGAGTTGGTCACGCTCGCCGCGTTATGCGACATGATCATCCCGGCGGATGGCAAGTCGCCGAGTGCATCAGCGGTGGGTGTGCCGGCGTACATCAACCACTGGGTCAGCGCGCCGTACGACGGGAACCAGCGGGAGCTGATCCGCGTGCGCGGTGGCCTCGCCTGGCTCAACACCGAAAGCCGCAAGCGCTTCGGCAAGACGTTCGCGCGTGCGACCACTGGCGAACGCACGCAGGTGTGCGATGACATCTGTTTCCTGCCAAGGGCGAAGGAAGAGCACAAGGCGGCCGCGCGCTTCTTCGATCGGGTGCGGGACCTGACGGCCGAGGGGTTCTACACGACGGACGCCGGCATGAAGGACCTGGGCTACATCGGGAACATGGCGCTGCCAAAGTTCGACGGCCCGCCTCCCGCCGTCCTCAAGCACCTCGGGCTGGCGTGAATTCGTCGCCCCGGCGAAGGCCGGGGCCCAGTGTCGTTTGGCGCGGGTTGCCGCCGGCAATGTCTGGCCGCCGTTTGGGCGACACGGGGCACCGGCCTGCGCCGGTGCGACGAGGTATGCTGCGCGCTGCGCGGTGGGGTCGCGCGTGTTCCGCGTGCAGGGGAGGATGGTCGCGACGCCCGCGGGCTGCGCAATAGTCGCTCCCGCTGCGCTTGTCATCCCGGTCCGGCGAGCGCCAGCGAGCCGAGAACCGGGACCCAGTGTCGTCAGGATGTCTCCTGCTCCAACGAGACTGACGCTGGGTCCCGGATCTGCACTCCCTGACGCTCGCTTGTCCGGGATGACGGAACGTGCCTAACGTGTGAGCAGGATCTCCGAGCGCACGTACACGAAGCGCCCGTTGTACCCGAACGGCGACGCCCCCGGATAGATGAAGGTGCCGTTGTTCGTGTTGGCATCCACCGTCACCCGGTCAGGATAGACGTTGAACAGGTTGCGCGCGCCCAACGCGAACTTGACGTTGTCGAAGCGATAGCCGAATTCACCGTCGAAGAGCGTCTTGCCACCGAACGTCTCGATGCCATCGAGGCTGCCATCCCGGAACGACCCATACTCCGACAACCGCCCGAGTGCAGAGAGCCGACCGAGCGAATACGTGGCGCTCAGGTTGGTGCGCCGGTTCGGCCGGTTCTTCTCCACCGCGTTGATCGTCACCGGGTCGAGCAGGCTGGTGTAGATCGTTTCGGTCCCCTGCAGGATCGCCGGCAGGTCGTCGACGCGGGTGATGCGGTTCTTCGTGAAGTTGTACTGTCCCAGGAGATCCAGCGTGCCGGCGCCTAACGCAATCCGGTAGCTCGCCGTCACGTCCACGCCGTCGGTCTTGGTATCCAGGGCGTTCGTCGGAAACTGCACCCCCGCGATCAGCGTGAGCCCCGAGTCGGCCAGGATGTCGGCCACCACCGGATCCGAGGTCCCGTCGAACGTCGCGCCAAGGAGGATCCGGTCCTTGATCGCGATGTGGTAGTAGTCGAGGGTGAGCGTGAAGGCCTGCGTCGGCGACCAGGCGAGCCCCCCGCTCAGGTTGACCGATGTCTCTTCCTTGAGCGGCTTCGCGCCGAAGATGCGCGACGCGCGGTTGGTGACCGGGAAGTTGCCGATCTCCACGAGCACGCCATTCTGGATCGCGGTCGTCGTGTGGCTGTACCAGCTCTGCTGGAGACCCGGTGCCCGGAACCCGGTGCTCGCGGCCGCGCGCAACACGAGCTCGCGCCTCGGCTGGAAACGCAATGCGCCCTTGGCGGTGAACTTCTCGCCGAAGTCGCTGTAGCTCTCGAACCGTCCAGCCAGGTTGGCGAGGACCGTGGACGTGAGGTTCGTCTCGAGGTCGACGTAGCCGCCGAAGTTCGTCCGCGAGTTGGTGCTGGCGTCAGATGGCGCAAAGCCCTGGAAGACCGATGACCCGGCCTGCGCGATCGACGAGCTGTCTGCCGTCAGGTGGTAGCCATTGATCCACGATGCCCGCTCCCCGGCCACGACCTCATAACTCTCGCGGCGGAAGGCCGCGCCCACCGCGACGTTCACGGCGTTGGGGAGGTTGAGGTCGAGGGATCGCGACAGGTTGATGCTGGAGTTGAACTCGCCGCGCGCGAGTTCCCCGGCGTCGAACGAGGTCTGGTTGGGAATCCCCGGATCATCGGCGGTGCCGAGGCGACCGTCCGCGCCTGGCGCGGTCGCCGTCGTCAGGCTGGGACCCAGTGACGAGTTGAGGGTGTTGCGCAGGTTGAAGGCGAAGCTGTTGTAGCCGTACCCCAGCCCGATGTCCGTCGCCCACTCGCCCAGCCGCGTACGAATGCCGCCCGCCGCGGAGTAGTCGATCACGGCCGGACGAAACTCCGGGAGGAACCCCAGGGGATAGATCTCCTGCCAGTTGCGACTGTTGGTCGGCTTGCGGAAGAAGCCGTTGCCCGTGCCGTCGCGG
This sequence comes from Gemmatimonadaceae bacterium, assembly GCA_014379705.1. Classification (GTDB taxonomy): domain Bacteria; phylum Gemmatimonadota; class Gemmatimonadetes; order Gemmatimonadales; family Gemmatimonadaceae; genus RBC101. The sequence continues at coordinate 16,373 of JACMLI010000079.1, read as the reverse complement.
TCGGAGTAGCCACCGAAGGCATAGAGCTCGGTGCTCCCCGTTTCGTTGAGCGGCATGCGCAGGTTCGCAAACGTATGGACGTCGCGCTCCAGTCCATCGCCCCAGTGCACGTTAGGCTGCGGGACACCGGTGCGCTTGGCGATGACGCGACAGTCCGCGACCGAGTCTGCCACGCCATTGATGTCGGGGAAGCTCCCATCAGGGCACGCCCGATTCGTGGAGTTCCGCTTCATGACCTGCCCGAACAGCGCCAGCGATCCCCGCCCGAGCTTGAACCCCACCCCACCACTCGCGTCGGTCGTGGTGCCGTCGTTGGGGTAGTCCTTGCCGGGGCGATACTGGCCCACCGACGTGTTGAGGAAAGGCGAGAACTCGCCCTCCTTGAGCACCAGGTTCACGACCCCGGCGATCGCATCGGATCCGTACTGCGTGGACGCACCATCACGCAGCACCTCGAGGCGGTCGATCACGCTCGATGGAAAGGCGTTGAGGTCAACGCCGCTCGATCCTGGCGCCGAGCCGTTGGAGAAGACATTGAGCAGCGCCGTCGGGTGGCGGCGCAGTCCGTTGATCAACACGAGCGAGTGATCGGGGGACAACCCGCGCAGGGTGAAGGGCCGCACGATCTCGGTGGCGTCGGTGACCGCCTGCTTGGGAAAGTTCACCGAGGGCGAGAGGTTGGCGATGATCTGCGTCGTCTCGGTGGATCCGGTGCTCTTGAGTTCCTCCACCGTGAAGACGTCGACCGGGACGGCGAGTTCCTCCGCGGCCGTGTGACGCGCGCGCGACCCGACGACCACCGCCACGGGTGCCAGCTGCGTCGCGGAGCGCATCAACATGACGTCGAGGACCGTGCTCCGGCCCGCCACCACGATGACGGCGAGGCTGTCCTGCACGAAGCCTAACGACCGAATGCGCATGATACGCGCCCCGGCGCTCACGCCGGTGAGCGTGTATCGACCGGACCCGCTCGAGATCGCGCGGGCGCCACTGCCATCGATCGTGAACAACGCGCCGACGATCGCCGCGCCCGTACTGTCGGTGATCCGCCCCTGAATGATGCCGCTCTGCGCCGTCAGGGTCTGCGGGAGCACGCCCAGCATGACGAGCACCCCTGCCAGCCCTGCCATCCGTCGCGTGACGGAAACTCGCATAGCCCCTCCCCGGTTGTGCGCCACACATGCCGATGCGGGACGCACCGGGCCGAATGGCGTGGTGCCGGTAACAATGCCCGTCCAGGCGAGGTTCGCCAGAGTGCTCCAGCCGCGCTTGCAGCCTCGACCATTCGCCACGTCAGGCGCGCAACTCGTCAGGTCCCCGGCAGCGCGAAGGGCTCCACACGGCCCTCCAGCATCGCGTCACCAAAGTCGAGATAGAGCTGGCCCTCGGTCACCGACAATGAGAACGTCACGCGTCGGTCGAGCCGGGAAGCAAGTTCGGCGAGGAGGTCGCGATCGACGGCGAACATCGCGATCTCCGACGCGCGATGGATCCGCGCCCCCTCGTAGCCGCGCAGGAGGAGCCGCGGGTCCTTCTGCGTGTAGAGTGCGACGCGCGGACTCGCCTTGCTGGCCTTGTGCAGCCGCGCCGCGTCCGGCGCGCCGATCTCGATCCACGCGGTGAGCGCCCCGGTGAGGTCGCGAACGACGATGGCCGGCTCCTCAGGATCCGACAGCCCGCCGCGAGAGAAGGCGATGCCCTCGCGGTACTCCAGGCAATACGCCAGCACGCGCGTCCAGAGATACTCCTCGGACTCCGACGGATGCCGCGCGACCTTCAAGGCGAGCTGCTCGTAGACGTGCCGGTCCACGTCGTTGAGCGCGATGTCGAACGAGGAGATCGTTGCCGTGAGTGCCATGGCGCGAAACGTAGCCACGGCGCCGGTGACCGTTCAATCCATCGTGCCGCGCGCGCATCGTACAATCGCTTCGATGCTGCGATCCACATCTTCCGACGTGGTCGCCCATGACGACACGCTGATACGCATCGCGGGACGCCCCTGCCACACGGTGCCACCGCACCAGCAGGTGCCATCGGCCTGGATGGCCGCGACCACGCGATCGGTCGTCGCGGCGTCACCGAACGACACGAGCACCTGGTTCAGGACGACATCGTTCAGGATCTCGAACCCTGCCGCGCTCAGCCCCTCGGCGAAGCGCGTGGCATGGTGGCAGCAGCGTTCGACGAGGTCGGCGACACCGGCGCGGCCGAGGTGGCGGAACGCCGCCCACACGTCCACGCCGCGCGCCCGACGCGAGAGCTCGGGGGTGAAGTCCGACGGATTGCGATGCACGGTCGCCATGGGCAGGTACGCCGCCGTGATCGACATCGCCTTTTGCAAGGCTACGGGGTCGCGCACGATCGCTATGCCGCTGTCGTACGGTACGTTGAGCCACTTGTGCGCATCGGTCGCCCACGAATCGCCAAGGGCGATCCCATCGGCGAGGTGTCGTCGCGTCGGTGCTGCGGCCGCCCACAACCCGAAGGCCCCATCGACGTGCAGCCACGCGCCGGCCTCGCGCGTCCTTGCGGCGACGCCGGCGATCGGGTCGAAACTCCCGGTGTTCACGTTCCCCGCCTGCAGGCACACGATCGTTGGACCGTCGATCGAAGGAAGGCGATCGCCCCTCACGCGCCCCTGCTCGTCGACGGGGACCTTCACCACGCGCGACCGACCGAGGCCGAGGAGACCCAGGGACTTCGTGACGCTCGGGTGCACCTCGTCGCCGACGATCACGGTGATCGGCGGTGCGCCGAAGAGCCCATCGGCCTCCACGTCCCACCCGACGCGTGCCAGGACCACCTGACGAGCCGCCGCGAGCGCCGTGAAGTTCGCGACCGTCGCGCCCGTGACGAATGCCGCGCCGCTGCCGGCGGGCAGACCCAGCAGCTCCACCAACCAGCGCAACGCCGTGTTCTCCATCTGGGCGACGGCAGGTGTGACTCGATGGATCCCGGAGTTCTGGTCCCATGCCGTCGAGAGCCAATTCGCGGCCACGGTCACAGGGAGCGCACCCCCGATCACGAAGCCGAAGAAGCGCGGCCCCGCCATTGCGCATGATGCCGGCGAGCCGACCTCGTCGAGGAGCGACAGCACCTGGGCCGGATCGCAGGTCGCGTCAGGCAGCGGACCGTCGAGGCGTGGCAGCGCAGCCAACGCCTCGGGTGTCGGCGCGACGCTGCGCGTGTGGAGGCCTTCGAGGTAGTGAATCGCGCGGCGGGCACCGTCTTCGAGCAGGGATCGCATGGACTGCACGTCTGGAGTTTGAGGTCGTCGTCACCCCCTGCATGCGGATTCGCGGCAAGGCATGCGACAAGGCGCCAGGAAACCGGGTAGCCTCACGTGAAGCAACCCGGTTCCTGCTTCATCGGGACACCCACGCCTATCGTGTGGGGGCGCGAAGGGGCCGGCCCGGCCGGGCCGCCGTGACCTTGCCACTGTCCACGACCACCTGCCCGGCGATCAACACGTACGGGATGCCCGCCGACGGGATGGTCGCGTCGGTGTAGGTGGACCGGTCGATCACGGTCTGCGGATCGAAGATCGTGAGGTCGGCGTCGGCGCCCACCTTGATGCGCCCCTTGGCCGCCATCGCCGGCACCCGCGCCTCGAGCCGTTGCGCCGGCAGCAGCGTCATCTTGCGCAACGCGTCCATGAGCGGCAGCGCCTGCTCATCGCGCACGTATTTGCCGAGGACCTTCGCGTACGTCCCCGACGTTCGCGGATGCCCGCGTCCGTTCTCGATGAACCCGTCGCTGGCGACCATCGCCAGGGGGTTCACGATGCCCTTCTTCGTCTGCTCTTCGCTCCGGCCGTGGATGATGACCGTGCCACCGTCTTTCCTTGCCTTGGCGAAGGTCGCCTTCGTCAGTCGCTCGCCGGTCGAGACCAGCTGGTGCAGGGCGTACCGCTCCTCGGGCCACGTCTGCCAGTCGTCGAAGAGCGCGGACTGGATCGAGGTCATGCCGGCGCCGTAGGGATACGCCTCGGTCGTGACGTCCTGCCCGGCCTCGCGCGCGGCCGTGATGCGGGCGATGAACGTGTCGATATCATCGTTGCCGACCGAGTTCAGGTGCACGATGTGGAGCTTCATCCCGGCCGCCTTCGCGGCCGCGATCGTCGAGTCGAGTCCCGGCACGCCATTCCGCAGGTGGATGTGCCCCGACGCCCCTGCCTCGGCCGCCACGCGGAACATCCGCTCCATCTCGGCCATCGTTGCACCCGGTGTGTAGGCACTGCCAAAGCCCACGGCCACCGCCCCTTCGGCGAGGCCCTGGCGCAGGATCTCCGCCATCGCCGCCTGCTGCGCATCGGTGGCCGACCCGGTCCCCCCGGCGCCGGCGGGGAGCAGGTCCTTGCTGGGGTCGTTCAGGACCTTCATGCGCGCCTTGATGTGTCCGACGCTGACGCCGAAGTTCACCAGCTGGGGTGCCTCGCGAGTCTTGTACCACTCGGCGATGTTGCCGTCCCCGACCTCGAGTTCGAGCGCTGAGGTCACGCCGTCGCGCACCATCAGCGCGTACGACTCCTCCTGCTGCCCGTGCTCGTGCAGGTCCACGAAGCCGGGCGCGACGACATGGTTCGTCGCATCGATCGTGCGCGTGCCCTGCAACGGCTCGGCGCTGATCACGGCGATCTTTCCGCCCGTGATGCCCAGATGTCGCGTGCTGTCGAGCCCCGATTCGGGATCCATCACGCGCCCGTTCGCGATCACCAGGTCGTACGTCGTGGCCGGCGCCCGTGAGCATGCGAGCAGGAGCGCGACAGCGGCGATCGGGGCCATGCGGAGGCGCAAACGGAGGGGCGTCATGTTGGGAGGGAGGAGGGTCGGTGAATCTCTCGCGTCACCCCCTGCAGGGCCAGAGCGTGGGGGACTCCCGCGCGTCAGGCGCGCCCCTATCGCGAACGCGTGACCAGGCCGCGCATGTGCGGCACGACGAGGTCCGCGTAGGCGAGGTCTTTCCGGATCACAGCGAGCACAAAGGGACAGCGCGGGATGATCGTCAGCCCCTGCGCCCGCACGTCATCGAGGGCAAAGAGCACCAGCCGTGTTCCGATTCCCATCCCTTCCAACACGGGCGGGGTGAACACGTGATTGAACGACAGGACCTCGCCGTTTCGCGTGTATTCGCACAGGGCGACTTGCCCGGTCGTCGTCTCCGCCTCGTAGCGGGACTGCGCGAGGTTGTGGCTCAGGTTCAGGGTGATCGCGTCGGTCATTGCACGGACGGGGTGGACGGGGTGGACGGGATAGACGGGATATTGGATAGTGGACGGTGTTCGTACCGGGGAGTAGCTCTGGTCCCGGTGCTCTCGCTACTACCCCGTCCATCCCGTCTATCCCGTCTCCCTTGGGTTCGCGAGATTGGGGTTAGACCCCATTCAACCCCACTTATGCCTTGTCGCCTCGCCTTCGCGGCTTTCCTGTGTGCGTCGTGCACGAGTGGGCAAAGCGCGTCTCCCGACGATCGCGCGGTGCGCGGCGAGGTCGAGCGGGCGATGCAGGGTTACGAGGCAGCCTCTCGCCTCGTGCATCCCGACTCCATCGCGTCGTGGTTCGCCGCGGGAGGCATCCTGTTCGAACCGGGCATCCAACCCATCGTCGGCCCCGACTCCATTCGCGCGTTCGTGGCGATGTTCCAGGGCGCGCGCGTCGACTCTGCTGCGGTCTGGCCCGACACGATCGAAGTGCACGGACGCACGGCGCTCTACTGGGGTTCGTACTTCGAGCGCCTCGAGTTCCCCGGTCAACCCGTGAGCGAGCAGCACGGGAAGTTCGTCGCAGAGTGGGTACGCCAGGATGATGGGCGCTGGCTGATCGCGCGATTGTATCGCGTGCCCCTGCCGGGGACGAGGGAGACGAGATAGACGAGATAGACGAGATAGACGAGATAGACGAGGTGGAAGAGCGGACCAGGCAGTCGCGACGCAGCTTGGAGCCGAGCGAAAAGGGTCTGGCGCCAGTCACACTACCTCGTCCATCTCGTCCATCTCGTCCATCTCGTCCCGACTAGAACACCCAGGGAATCGCCTGGAACTGCCGTGTCACCAGCACGCGCTTCCGGTCGCCACCGAGGAACGCCACCTTGGCCTCGCCCCAGCCAAGGAAGGCGCCGATGCGGGACTCTCCCTGGAGTGGCGACACGAACGCCCCGTCCTGGGCGCCGGCCACCGCAACACCAAACGATAGGTAGCCGGGGCGCAGTACGCCGCCCTCCTTTCCGCCCCATCCCGCGCGCCAGATGTAGCTGCGCAGCCCGACCTCGGCGACCGTCACTGCCCGCGCCTTGCTGTCCACCATGGTGAGGTACGCCGGGACGTAGGCGCCCACGATCTCGAAGCGTGAGGGCCAGCCTTCGCTGTTCGGGAGGAAGAGCGGGATCCACTGCGCCACGTAGTTGAGCCCGACCTCGACCCCGTTGAGCTGTGGCGCGTCCGGGCCATACTTGCGCTCGAACCGGTTGAGCTTTTCGAGGCTCTGGCCGATGGAGATATTGCGTCGCGCAAAGTTGAGCGCGTCGAGTGGCGCGAGGATTCGATCCACACTGTCGTCGGACACGGCCCGCGTCCCCTCCAGCGCCGTGCGCAGCTCGGCGGGCATGAGGCGGGTGAGCGTGTCGAGCGCCGCGGCGTCACCATCGCCGAGGCCCGGCACTTCAGGCTTGCGCTGCCATCGCGCAATGCGGCCAAACCCTGCCTGACGATTCGCTCCCGTGCGCTGCTGCGCCTCGGCGACCACCTGCAACGGAAGGGCAGACACGGCCGGGCGGTCGAGACGCGACACGAGTCGGTCCACCATCGCGGCCACGGTGGGGTTCGATGTCGCGAGCCGGGAGATTTCCACCTCGGTCCGCGCCGACCGGAGCAACGCGGCGACCGTGAAGGTGCGTACCTGGGCCGTGTCAAACCCGGTGCGTGCGACCTGTGCTCCCGAGGCAGTCGAGAGCGTGCAGGACGCCATCAGGGCGGCAAGTGTCAGGGCTCGCGTCATGCGCTGCACCAGTCGTGGAGTTTCACGACGTTTCGCTTCACGTAGTCATCCCAGCAGTGCGGGCTCGATGGCCCGATGTCGGGCCGCTCGCGTTCCCGCGCCGACGCCTTCAGCCGTTGCACGAGTTCTGCCTTCGTGGAGATGTTGAGCGCGTGCTGGTCATCGACGATCGAGACCTGGCCATCGACCTTCATGTACGCCCACGGGATGAGCTTCTTGAAGACGTGGCCGCCGACCGGATCGAGGTCACCAGTGATCGACACCCAGTTCCGCACCGACGGCACCACGGTCCCGGTGACGGTGGTCTCGGATGGGATCGACAGTTTGTCTCCCTGCACCGCGTAGAGCCATCGCTTGTTCGGCACGAGCGGCCCCATGAGGTCGGCCACCGTGCGGATCATCTGCACGGGCGACGCCATGAAGATCACGTTGTCCCAGACCACCTCGTGCGTCGCCGGCTGCAGGCTGTGAGACGGGAATTTCGCCATGTGGTGGAGCGCTTCGTAGGTATGGAAGCAGCCGAGGGAGTGACAGATGATGGAAAGCTTCTGGCGCCGCGCCGGCACGCCGGAGGCGACACCGTCCTGCACCATCTGCTTGACCTGGGCGAGGTACGCCTCGCGAGCGGCGGACCGCGCATCGACGGAAAGCACCGGCCACAACACGTCGCCGATGGACTCCGCGACCGTGGGCCCGAGTTCGGGATCGCCGACCTTGCCGGAGATGGCCTCCTTGGCCTTGTTGATCAGCGAACCCAGCTGTGTCTTTGCCGCAAACCAGTCGTTCACCTGGTCGTACCAGAGCTGGTAGATCGCCGTCTTCTCTGCTTCGTCGCCCAGCATCTTCTTCACTTCGGCGAGCAGCAGGGTGTAGTCCCCTGGCGCGGCATTGCCGATGCCATGGACCAGCAGGACGGCGCGTTTCGCGGGCCACTTGATGTCCTTCTGAAGCTCGAACGTCACGATGGGCTCCCGTTTGGCATGGCGAGCCCGCACGATACGCGCACACGGTCAAGCCGACAACTAGGGGAAGTACGGGACGAGGACTAGTGGACTAGTGGGCTAGTGGGCTAGTGGGCTAGTGGAGACGAGTGGACGAAGGTAGAGAGCCGTGGTCGCCGAAGATCCTTGCCCGCCTTCCCCTCGTCCACCACTAGTCCGCTAGTCCCCTAGTCCACTAGTCCGGTTATCTTCCCGGTCGTACCACAGGAGGTCCTCATGAAGAAGAGCAACATTCCTGACTTTTCGAAGAAGCAGCCCGGCGGGATCAAGCCGTTGGCCGGTGGCGCGAAGGCGCCACCACCACCGAGCCAGAAGCAGGTGCAGAAACCGCCCACCAAGTCCAAGAGCGGGCGGCGCGGCGGCTAGGCCTAACGCCTGGCGGGCGCGGCGTCCCGCCAGCGCGGCACTCAAACACGGGACAGCATTGCCCGATCGCGAGCCCCCGGGGGAATTCCCCGCGGGGCTCGCGTGTTTCGTCCCACGCCCGGCCCGGCGACGCACCGCTTGTCCCGCAGGGACGCGCACGGCCGCCGCGCATTCTTGCGGCGTTCGAGTCTGGTACTATGTTCGCCGGTGCCCGGCAGGGCACCCCCCACGCGGGCCTTCCCGCGGGCTCCTCAACCCTCCTGCCACCCGTACGAGGTGTTCATGCGCAATCGATGGTTCGTCCCTGCGCTCTTCCTGGCGGGGCTCCTCGGAGCCCCTCAGCAAGCGAGCGCGCAAGCACAATCCGGCCTGATCTCGGGCCGCGTCACCGACAGCCTGAGTGGCCAGGGCCTTGGCGCCGTGCAGCTCAACGTCGTCGGCACGACGCTCGGCAGCCAGACCGGCAGCGATGGCCAATACACGATCCGGGGAGTCGCCCCGGGACGCGTGCAGGTCCGCGTCCTGCGCCTCGGTTATGGCGAACAGCGGCTGCCCGTGACCGTCACGTCCGGCGGCACGGCGACGCTTGACGTGCGGCTGCACCCGGTCGCCATGTCGCTCAGCCCTGTCGTCACGACCGCTACCGGCCAGCAGCGTCGCGTGGAGGTAGGAAACTCGATCGCCCAGGTCGACGTGGCCGACATCGTGGCGACGCGCGCGGTAGCGAGTGTCGGGGACGCGCTGACGTCGCGAGCCGCCGGCGTCTATGTGCTCCCGGGAGTACAGACGGGGGCGGGTACGCGCGTGCGCATCCGCGGAACGAGTTCGTTGTCGCTCACGAACAACCCGATCTTCATCATCGATGGCGTGCGCGTCGAGAGTTCGACCGGCTCCTCGACGGTCAGCGTCGGCGGCACCCTGCCCTCGCGATCCGGGGACCTCAATCCCGAGGAGATCGAGTCCATCGAGGTGGTGCGCGGTCCCTCCGCCGCCACGCTCTACGGCACCGACGCCGCCAACGGCGTCATCGTGATCACGACCAAGCGGGGCCAGGCCGGGCGCACCCAGTGGTCGCATTACACCGAGCAGACCGCCCTCAAGGACAACAACGAATACCCGACGGCGTACTGGGGCTGGCGCACCGGCACGACGCCAGCGACCACCTCGACCCCGTCGAACACGGTCCAGTGTTTCCTCACGCAGCGCGCCGCCGGCGCCTGTGTGCAGGACAGCGTGACGAGCTACAACCTGCACAACGACCCGCAATCGACCCCGTATGGCGTCTCCTACCGGGCGCAGTACGGCTCTCAGATGCGTGGCGGCACGGAGGCGATCCGCTTCTTCGTGCACGGCGAGTTCGAGGATGAGGACGGCGTCACGAAGGTCCCCGAGTTCGAGGCCGCATACCTCAAGGCGCGCAACCGCACGCTGCGCTCCGAGCAGGAGAGCCCCAACCGCCTGACGCGCTACACCGGCCGCACGAACCTCAACATCCTGATGCCGCGCAACGCCGACCTCGCGGTGAACTTCGGCTACACGTCGCAGGATCTCCGGCTGCCACAGAGCGACGACTCCGGCGTGACCGGCGTCGCGGCCAATGTGTACGGCGGCCCGGGCTTCAAGAACAACCTGAATGCCGCGGGGGACACGCTCTACGGATGGCGCAACTTCACCCCGCGCGACATCTACCAGGGCACCACGGCGCAGGCGATCGAGCGCATGATCTCCTCAGCGAATGCCAACTGGCGGCCGAGTGACTGGCTGTCGATGCGGGGCAACTTCGGCCTCGACCTCATCAACCGGAAGGACACGCAGATCTGCCGCTTCGCGAACTGTCCCGACGTCGGCCAGGACCGGCTCGGCTACAAGCGCGACAATCGCACGAACTTCTTCGTCTACACGATGGATGCCGCGGCGACGGCCAACCGCCGGTTGAGCGAGCAGTTCGAGTCCAAGACGACGGCCGGATTCCAGTTCTACCGCAACATCCTGAACCGCAACGGCGCGACGGGACGCCTGCTCCCGCCGGGAGCCACCACCGTCACCGCCGGCGCGATCAAGGAAGCCGACGAGACGACGAGCGAGAGCCGCACCCTGGGCGGCTTCGTCGAGCAGAGCATCGCCTGGCGTGATCGCCTGTTCCTCACCGGCGCCGTCCGCTCCGACCGCAACAGCGCCTTCGGCGCCGACTTCGAGACGGTCTTCTACCCGAAGCTCTCGGCGTCGTGGGTCCTGTCTGACGAGACCTTCTTCCCCAAGCCGTCGTGGCTCACGCAGTTCCGGCTGCGCAGCGCCTACGGCGCCTCCGGCGTGCAGCCCGGCACGATCGACGCCGTGCAGTACTTCTCCGCCACGCAGGTGCGCGGCGAGAGCGGCGAAGAGCCCGGCGTCGTGTTCAGCACCCTCGGCAACCGCACCCTGAAGCCGGAGCGTTCCGAGGAACTCGAGCTCGGCCTCGACGCGAGCCTCTGGGGTGGTCGCATCACCGCCGAAGTCACGCACTACAACAAGTCGTCGCGCGACGCGCTGATCAGCCGGACGCTCCCGCCGTCGCTCGGCACCGGCGCCACCACGCGCCTCGAGAACCTCGGCAAGGTGAAGAATTCCGGATGGGAAGCGTTGATCAACGTGCAAGTCATCCAGAAGGACGCCATCGGCTGGGACGTGTCGTTCAACGGCTCGACGAATGACAACGAGTTGGTGAGCCTCGGCGGCGTGCCGGCGATCATCGGCACGACGCAATCGCAGATCGAGGGCTATCCGCTGTACGGGCTCTGGTCGCGCCGCCTCTCCGGCTGGAACGACCGGAACGGCGACGGAATCCTGACCTACAACGCGGACCCGAACCTCTCCGAGATCACCGTGTCAGCGGCCAATGAGTTCCACGGGTATCCGTTGCCGCGTCGCGAGTTCGCCTTCACCAACGGCCTCGAGTTCTTCAAGCGCCGCGTCCGCGTCGCCGCGATGGTCGACTACAAGGGTGGACACCTCGTCTACAACAACACGGAGCGCATCCGCTGCGCGAGCCGCAACAACTGTCGCGGCCTCATCGACCCGACGGCCCCGCTGTTCGAGCAGGCGCGCACCGTCGCCGTCCGCGAGCACCCCTCGCGCACGGTCGCGGGCTTCTTCGAGAAGGGTGACTTCGTCCGCTTCCGCGAACTCGCCGCCACCTTCACCGCTCCTCCGACGTGGGCGAGTCGCCTCTTCCGCGGTCGCAGCCTCATGGCGACGCTGGCGGCGCGCAACCTCGGCATCCTGTGGACGGACTACACGGGCGTCGATCCGGAAGCCTTCGGCACATCGGGCGATGCCCCGTCGGAGTTCCAGGCATTCGGTCCGCCGACGTTCATGTCGCTGCGTTTCACCATTGGCTACTAAGAGGACATGACCCTGATGACTGCATACATGACCTGGCCCCGCCTGACGAGGATCGCCACGCTCGCGACCCTCGCGCTCGGCGTCGCCTCCTGTCAACCCAGTGAAATCCTGGACATCACCGACCCTGACATCGTGAACCCCGGGGACGTGCAATCCCCCGCCGGCGCGAACGCGGTGCGGCTCGGTGCCCTCTCGCGCTTCAACGGCGCCACCACCGGCTTCTGTGCCGGGACCGCGGCGACCTGCAACGCTTCGTCGACCAATTCCACCGAGAGCATCCTCATGCTCGGTGGGCTCTTCGCCGACGAGTGGAACAACGGGGACTCCTTCATCGCGCGCCAGGAGGTCGACCAGCGCGTCATCACGCCGCAGAACAACTTCCTCACCGACGCCAACCGCGCGCTGCATCGCGCCAGGCTCTCGGCGGAACAGGCGATCGGGCTGCTCACGGAGTTCAACCCGACGGGCCCGGGATGGCAGGTGGCCGAGATGCTCTTCGTGCAGGCGTACGTGGAAAACATCCTCGCCGAGCACCTCTGCAACGGCCTCACGTTCAGCACGGTGGTGGACGGCATCGAGCAGTACGGCACGCCGCTCACCGTGACCGCCGCCTTTCAGCAGGCGCTCACCCACGCCGACGCGGGACTCGCCAAGGTCACCGGCACGACGGCGGCGGACCTGAGGGTGAAGTATGCCCTGCAGATCCTTCGCGGCCGTATCCTGCTCAACCTCAACCGGCCGGCCGACGCAGCCACCGCGGTCGCCGGGGTTCCGACGTCGTTCAAGTACGACATGCTCCACTCGGCGACCACCAACAGCAACGCGTTCTGGTCATTCAACAACCTCAATCGCCGCTACAGCGTCAGCACGGGCGAAGGCACCAATGGCATCAACTTCGCCACCGCGAACGACCCGCGCGTGCCGGTGTGCATGGGTGGTGACGCGGCCTGCCGCGCCATCGGCGTGACTCGCAGCGACCGTGACGACCTCACGCGTCCGTTCTACGTGCAAACGATGTGGGCCGTGGTGGATGCTCCGGTGTCGATCTTCATCGGCGCCGAGGCTCGGATGATCGAAGCCGAGGCGCAGCTCCGCGCGGGGAACTCCGCCGGGGCGCTGGCGACCATCAATGCGGCACGGGCCACGGTCACGGGGCTCGCGCCACTGACCGATGCCGGAACCGCCGATGCGCGCATCGACCAGCTGTTCCGGGAGCGCGCGTTCTGGCTGTTCGGCAAGGGCACGCGCGTGGGTGACCTGCGTCGACTCGTCCGGCAGTACACGCGGCCGGCGGCCTCGGTCTTCCCCGTGGGCGCGTGGCACAAGGGGGGCAATTATGGCGGTGACACGACGATTCCGGTGCCGCTTGCCGAATCGAACAACCCCAATGTGCCATCGGCGAACACGTGCACTGATCGCAATTCCTGATTGGCTTCTTCCAGCTGAACGCGGCCCGTGCGTGAACCCAGCGCACGGGCCGCGTTTGCTTTCCATGATCGGTACGCCTTTGGCGCTGGAGCTCGTTGCTAAGGGCTCGTGCTGGTGAACTGGTTGCCTGCTGGCAGCTGGGTACCTGCTGGCAGCTGGTTACCTGCTGGTTGCGGAAGCCCATGCGAACCCAGCGACGAGAACCCAGCACGCAGACGAGCACCCAGCAGCCAGCAGCGGTGAGTACCAGCACGCAGTCGAGCAACCAGCTCACCAGCACGAGCCCGTCAGAAACCAGCAACGAGCCCCAGCTCCAGCGCGATCACCGTGCAGGAACCGCCTCTGAGAGCAACGCCAGCGCTTTCTGCAGATCCCGCGTCCCGACGGCGGACCCGGGAAAGTGCCCCATGCGCACCACGACGAGCCGACGCGACGGGATGATCCAGGTCTCCTGGCCCCCGGCCCCGCGGAACGCGAACGCGTCGCGCGGCGCACTCGACCCGCCGCGCGCGTTCACCCACACCATGCCGCCGTACGTGGAATCCCTCCAGGCCGGCGCTGGGGTCGCGATGAACTTCACGAAGCCCTCGGGAAGGATGCGCTGGCCCTGCCACATGCCGTCCTGCAGGTAGAGCATCCCCAGGCGCGCCCAGTTGCGCGGCGTGCCGTAGTCGTAGCCACTCAGCAGGAAGTTGCCGTACGGGTCTGTCTCCAGCACCTGCCGGCGGATGCCGATGCGGTCGAACAGGGTGCGCTGCGGAAAGGTCAGGTACTCCTCGCCGCGCGCCTTCACGGCGTCGCGGATGATCATGCCTAACGACATCACGTCGGCGTTGCGGTAGCGCCCCATCGTGTTCGGGGGAAACTGCAGCGGGCGCGTCGTCGAGAACTGGAAGGCATCGATCGCGCCGGTGTAGATCAGGTCGTGGTCGTGATAGCCGGGCATGTCCTCCGGGCTCCCGCGGCTGAAGCGCAGGCCGCTCGACATGCGCATCAGGTCCATCACGCGTATGGCGGCGCGCGGATCGTTCGGCGTGCGACGCCACTCGGGGATCGGTGCCGGCTGTTCGAGCGTCACGGCCCCCTGCTGGACCAGCACCCCGATGAGCGTACCGGTGATGCTCTTGCCCATCGACCAGCTTTCCAGCTGCATTCCCATGTTGGCGCCATTCGCATAGCGCTCGCCGATGATGCGACCGTCGTACACCACCACGAAACCGGCGGTGAGGCCGGCGGGCGTGGCGAACGCGGCGTCGATCGCCTGGCGGACCCTGGCGGTGTCGACGCCAGGGGGAAGTGGTGACGTGGGCAGGACGTCGCCCATGGGCCACGGCGTCCTCGACGCGTCGCCCAGCGCCGTGCGAACCGGCACGGGCCTGAAGTAGACCGAGTCGCGGCCCGGCTGGTGAATGACGCATCCCTGGTCGCCATACATCTTGGCCTCGCGCGTCGTGCGATTCGCGAGTGTCACGCGCACGAGCTTCCGCGCGCGATCGACATGCACCTCGGTAAGCGAATCGATCTGCGCCCCGAGGAAGTACGCCGAGACGTGCGCGCGCGCCTCCGCCACATCCCGCCCCGAGACGAAGAGCGCCGAGCACAGCACCTTCGCCGTGCCCGCCACGCGCCAGCTCTCGGGGTTGTCGGGTGGAAAGCCGGGCTGCGCGCCGAGGTCGCCGCCAACGACCGAGAGCAACGCAAGGGTCACGACGCGGGCGAATCGCATGGAACTGAGGGGAGAAGGCCAAGGAGAGGATGTCATGATGGCGCCGCTCCTTCATGGCGCGCGATGCGGAGTTCGAGATGCCGTTTCACGTCACGCCATTCCGCGGCGAGGATGCTGAACATCACCGAGTCGCGGACGGTCCCGTCGCGACGCGCCTGGTGATGGCGGATCACGCCATCACGCTTCGCGCCCAGTCGCTCGATCGCCCGCTGCGACGCAAAGTTGAAGTTGTCCGTGCGCAGCCCGACCACCGCACACTTGACTGACTCGAACGCGTGCGTGAGCAACAGCAGCTTGCAGGTGGTGTTCACCCGGCTGCGTTGCCAGCTCTGGCCGTACCACGTCCAGCCGATCTCGACCCGATCGACCGACGCGAGGATGTCATGGTATCGCGTGCTGCCGACAATGCGTCCACTCGCGAGTTCACGCACGGCCCACGGCACCATGTGTCCCTCGCGCTGCCCGGCGAGCGCGGCCTCGATGTAACGTTCGACCTCATCGGGCGCGGGGACCGACGTGAACCAGAGCTCCCACAGGTTGCCGTCGGCCGCGGCCGCGGCCAATCCGTCCCGGTGTTCCGGCGTGAGGGGCTCGAGTCGGATCCCGCCTCCCTCGAGGGTGACCGGCTGCGTCGTGATCATGTGTCTCCGGTGTATCGTGCCATGCGTTGAGCTCTGCTGCGCCATTCGAAGACGTGAACGCTGTGAGTGGACCGGCATGGCGTCAAGCGAAGCCGCGCAAGTGCAGGGAACGACCACGATTCACCCCGACTCACGAATCCCGAATCCCGATTCCCGGCCCTGATCGGCGCGACCTTTCGTCACTCATTCTGCCCGGCTCGGCTGCCGTTCCGCCCCATGCGCGTGGCGCATTCCATGCCCGCTCGCCACGATACCTTGGCCCACTTCTCGAGAATCGTCCATGCGTTCCATGCACCACATCGCCTGGTCTGCAGGCGTCGCCATGTTCCTGGCCGCTGCACCCGCCGTGTTCGCCCAGGGGTCCCGCACTTCGAGCGCCGAGGAGGCCGCGGTGCGCATTCCGCTCGAGGCGTACCTCAAGGGCCACGCCACGGGTGACTCGGCCGCCTTCCGCCGCGCGTTCTGGAAGGACGCCAAGCTGTGGTTCGTCCGCGACGGCAAGCTCGCCTCACGCACGAGCGACGAATACATCGCGGGTGCGTCGGGTCGTCCGGCGGCCGACGAGGCGAAGCGAAAGCGTCGCATCGTGAGCACGCACATCGCGGGTAACGCGGCCATGGCCGTCATCGAGCTGGACTATCCTGCCACGCGCTTCATCGACTACATGGCGCTGCTCAAGGTCGGGGACGAGTGGCGCATCATCAACAAGTCCTTCTACGCGGAGCCGCGCGGCACACCGTAGTTTGTCGTGGCCGGGGCGCACGCGGCCCCTGCTAGGCCGGCACGATGTTTCGGTTGGTGCGGAACAGGTTCGAGGGATCCCACGCCGCCTTCACCT
>JACMLI010000591.1 GCA_014379705.1 Gemmatimonadaceae bacterium | reverse complement strand
TGGTACGCGGCGTTGACGAACGGCGGCTCGCCGGCGGAGAGGACGATGCGGAACTCGTCCTTCAGGCGGCGACGTTCGTCGCCCCAGTAGCGCTCGGCCGACGCGCGGTCGTAGCCGCGCGGCAGCACCACGCGGGCGCGCGCGGGCGACGTGCGGACTCGCGCGGAGTCGCGCTTCGGGCTCATGCAGTCCTCCTCATGGGTGCGCGGCGAAGGGCAGGTGTGAATGCGCGAAGCTACGGAACGGCTCCTGCGCCGTCAAGCGCACGCCCGCGCGAGGCACGAGGCTGCGGGCCGTGCACACGTGTGCATGGACCCTGTGCACTGCACAGGAAGTGGCACGAAAAAAATGCGTCCCACGTCCGTGCGCGCCAAGAAAAACGTTGGTTGTGGGGCGTACAGGGGGCTAGTGTGCCGCGCAGTGGGTCGTTGTGGGTAGTAGTGGTGCAAAGGGGCGGACCGTTTCACAAGCCGGACTCCGCCGCACCACTCCTGCCGACCCGGAAACCTTACCACGCGGGGTCCCATGTCGTCGTTCATCGGCAGCGAGATCAGTGCGATCGACGCGAAGGGGCGGATGACCGTTCCTGCGCGCCTGCGCCGCGCTCTCTCTCCCGAAGCCGCCGACAGCTTCACGATCGTCCGCGGTCCCGAGGGCTGCATCAAGATGTACCCCCTGGACGAGTGGCGGCGCTACGAGGAACTGCTGCGCACGTACGCCACCGGCGATCTCAAGTCCCGCCAGTTCTTCCGCCAGCTGTCGGCGTCGGCGCACGAGACGACCATCGACGGACAGGGTCGCGTGTCGCTGACCCCGATGCTGCTCCAGCTCGCCGGCATCACCGGGCAGGCCCTGGTGCTCGGCCAGTTCGAGTGCATCGAGATCTGGGATCCGAAGCGGTACGAGGCGCAGCTCGCCCCGGCCGACGCGTCGTTCGACGAGAACTTCGACCAGATGTCGCAGAACATCCAGAAGCGACGGACGTCCCCGTGACGAGTCCCCGCCATCCCGCCCGGTTCGCGGCGCCCCCGGAGGTCCCGGGCGCCCGGATCCCTCGCCGAACGACGCTGCGGAGCGTCGGGCGCCGAGTGTGCGGGGCGGCGGACGGCCGCGGGGGAGAAGGCTGACGGAAGAAACGGTCGAGCACCTGCCGGTCCTGGTCGAGGAGGTCACGCACTTCCTGGCGCAGGGCCCGGGCTGGTACCTCGACGCCACGGTGGGAGGAGGCGGACATGCGGCTCGATTGCTCGATGCCCTGCCTGCGGAGGCGCGCCTCCTCGCCCTTGATCGGGACCCGGCCGCGCTCGAGCGCGCGCGGGTCCGCCTGGCGCCGTTCGGCGACCGGGTGCGCCTGATGCATCGCCCGTTCGACCAGCTGGGCGAGGTCCTGAGTTCCGAGCGTCTGGGGAGCCTTGCGGGGGCACTCTTCGATCTCGGGCTCTCCTCGCTCCAGCTGGGCGACGCTGATCGCGGGTTCGCGTTCTCCCGGGAGGGGAGCCTGGACTTGCGATTCGACCCGACCGCCGGTGCGCCGGCACACCGACTCCTGGCGACAGCGTCTGCGGAGACGCTGGCGCGCTGGTTCGCGGAGTACGGGGAGCTGCCGCAGTCGCACCGGCTGGCGCGGTCGATCGTCGAGTACCGGACGGCGCATGAAATCGCGGAAACGAGCGACCTGAAGCGCGCGATCGCCGCCGTCTGGGGCGCCTCGCCGCACCCGCGCCGCATGGCCCAGCTGTTCCAGGCCCTGCGCATCGCGACCAACGACGAACT
>JACMLI010000590.1 GCA_014379705.1 Gemmatimonadaceae bacterium | reverse complement strand
GAGTGACGCGCTGGTGAAGGCCTGGTCCGCGGCCGAATCCTCGTCAGGCAGCACCAGCATTGCGGGGGCCCGCTCTGCGCGACGATTCGTCACGATCGCGAGCAGTCGACGTGTGGCCCACGCCAGTGTCGCCGGTCGCATGGATTCAAAGAGGGAAGGCATGGGAGGCCCTACCAGTGGAGGAATGTGCGGCGCGCGGCGGCAGCAGCCGTCGTGGCCGTGTGCGGCATCGCCTCGAACGCACCGGTGAGTTCGCCCGCGCCGCCGAGGGCGGCCACGATGTGCGCCACCGGGACCACGCCCGTGGCGAGCCACAACTCGGCGGCACGACGCAGAGGTAACGAGATGCCCGTCGGCCCCGGGGCGGATGAGGTGGCGCGGGCGTTGCCTTTGTGGGCAGTCCGAAGGTCCCTGCCCATGAGGGCCTTCGCCTTCCCAACCGGAGCACGACGTGACCACACCCACACGGCGGGCAGCTGGACGCCCGCAGAACACCGATTCTCGCAACGCCATCCTTATCCTTCAGGCCGCCCTCGGCGAGTTCAGCACGCAGGGGTACGCGGCGACCACCGCGAGCGGCGTGGCTCGACGCGCCGCGATCTCACTTCGCACGGTGCAGCGACTCTTTCCCTCGAAGGACGACTTCTTTCGTGAGGTCGTTCGCATGACGGTCATCCAAACGATCGAGGCGACGGCTGCAGCGGAGGGCGAGCTCGAGGCCACCGCGGTCGACCAGGTGCGCCGGTTCGCTCACCGCTACTGGCGATCAATGGAGCGCCCGGAGATGGTCGCCCTCATGCGGCTGACAGTCGCGGAACTCCCCCGCTTTCCCGAACTCGCCGTGTTCCACACGTCGGAGTCGCTCGAGCGACTGCTACGCGAACTCGAACGAATCGTGGCAGGGGGCGTCGCGCGAGGCGAGCTCCGCACCCTCGACGTGCGCGCCTCTGCCCGGACTGTCCTGGCGACCCTTGGCGCGCACGCGCTCTGGTTCGCGTACCCCGACATCTATTCCGGGCTCACAGGCATGGACCGCGAACGCGCCGCCGCCCTCACCATCGAAACACTGCTGCAATCCCTCGGTGCGCCGACGAGCGGGTGATGCAGCATACCACGGCACATGCCCGACCCACTCAGCCACCGCCCGCCCCTCCAAAGGACAGGGGGTGCGGGCGACCATCGACGGGTGGAGGTCGCCTCCGGATCGCCGTACTTCTTCCTGCGAGGTCGACGTCGCGTGTTGCGGTGGTCGATCCCCAACCGAACGGAGGCAAGGACAGATGGCAATCATGATGACGTCGGAGGCGGCAGGACTCACTCCCGACCTCTACAAGAATATTGCAGCGGTGATCGAGCCGCGGATGCAGGTGGCTCCCGGCTTCATCCTGCACACGGCGCACGCCACGCCGGATGGCATGCGAATCGTGGAATTCTGGGAGTCCAAGGCCGAGTCCGACCGTTTCTTCGCGCAGCACATCAGGCCGAACCTGCCGCCTGGCATCCATCCCAAGCGGAAGATTCAGGAGCTCGAAGGGATGTACGGTTCCCGTCTGAACGGCGAGCTGGGGCTGGTTGCTGGTTCCTGACGCGCTAGTGCTGCTGCTACTGGTTGCGGGCTGGTGCTGGTCCAGTGCTACTCGTTGCTGAGTGCTGGCTGGGTAGCTGAGCACCCAGTGAGCAACCAGCAACCAGTGAGCAACCAGTAGCAGCACCAGCCCTTAGAAACCAGCAACCAGCCCCAGCACCCAGCGTGTACTACTGGGTCGCTTTCATCCTTCCCTCGAGCTCCTCGAGTCCGCGCCGAATCTCTTCCCCGCTCACCCACTTTCCACGCACCATCACGCCGGCGCGCTTCGCCAGGTTCGCCACGTCCTGCAGCGGGTTGGCATCGAGCATGACGAGGTCGGCTCGCATGCCGGGGGCGACGGTACCGAAGGCGCCGTCAAGCTTGAGCACCTCGCTCGCGTACTTCGCCACGGTCGCCGTGCCGCTCTGCAGGATTTGCCACGGCGTAAGGCCCGACTTCGCCGCCACCTGCAACTCACGGTGCAGCGCGAAGCCCGGGACGTTGAACATCTGCGGGGAGTCGGTGCCCATCAACAGGGGAGCTCCTTCGTCGGCGAGGGCCTTGAGCATCTGGCGCCGCAGCTGCACCTGCAGGTCGGCATCGGCGGCGGTGACACCCATCTGCTGGTCGAAGTTCGCGCGCTGGCGCTTCTGGTTCATCCAGCCGTTCACCTGCTGACGCGTGGCGTATTTCATCTCCTCGCGCGCCGCGACGATCTGTTCGGCGGTTTCGGTGGTGCCGAAGTTCTCCCACAGGTACATCGTCGGCACGTTGTAGACGCCGGCCGCCTTCGTGCGACGCGCATAGTCCCGGAACTTCGCCGGCTGCACCGCGCGCCAGATCTCCTGCGGGCGCACCGTGTCCGTCGGCGAGGCGATGCGACGCTTCATCTCGTCGCTCACCGACCCTTCGAGGTAGCCGTCGAGGTGATCGATGGTCGCCTGGCGAGCCTCGATGGCGCGGTCGATCCCCACGGCGGCCGGGACGTGGCCGCCTAACGTGATACCGACCTGCCGTGCCACGACCACCGCCGAGTCGTACGACGCGCGCGACGGCCCCGGGTGGATCTTGAGCAGGTCGTAGCCGGCGGCCTTGTGCTCGCGCACGAGGCGCGCGGCGGTGGCGGGGTCGGGCGCGGTGTTGCCGTTGAGCGATGGCGCGGCGACGAAGAACGTCGGTCCGAGCATCTGCCCACTGTTGAGGCGCTTCGCCAGGTCGATCTGGTACGGGGCGCCCAACATGCCTCGAATGGTCGTCACGCCGTTCGCGATGTACAGGAACATGATGTCCTTGAGCACTTGCTCCGCCGCGCTTTGCGGGGGCACGTGCGAGTGCATCTCGGCGAGGCCGGGCATCAGGAACTTGCCGCGCCCGTCTATGCGAGTGGCCCCAGCGGGGACGCTGGTGCTGCTCGCCGGCCCGATACTCGCGACCTTGCCATCGCGGACGATCACGGTCTGGCGCTCGAGCACGCGCTCACGATCCATGGGGAGGACCGAGACGTCGACAAAGGCGGTGACCTGGGCGAGGGCAGGGGTGCCCAGGGCGCCGGTGAGCGCGATGGCGGCGAGGAGGTGAAGTCGCATGAGGGCTCCGTGAACGCAGTGAAGCACTGGCAGCGATGATCCCATCGCAGCCGTGCGGGTGCAACGTACCCAACGCGCGGGACCTGCGATGGGCATGGCGAATGGGACGAGTAGTTTCGGCGCGGGGTCGCGTTCCGGGTGCGGGGGATCAGCGGTCCTTGTCGAGCCGGACGGGAATGGGCTATGCTGCCCATCCCGTCGTCTCGAGGCTCGGCATGGCCAGGCGTCCGCATGATGCGACCCAGAACAAGCAGCTGCGAGCCGCGCGCACGTTCGTGGTGAATGAGCCCGAACGCTTCTTGCGTGACTGCGGCGGCCAGGCCGTCGGGTATGGCCCAAAGCTGCGAAAGGGCGTGCCCACAGGCGACCTCGCGATCCGCCTGTTCGTGAGGAAGGGCGGGAAGGGAAAGCCGGAGGGTCGCCTCGTCGACGACCGCCTTCGCCTCCCGGACCCGGAGAGTGGCGACGAGTTGGAGATCCTCACCGACGTTGCCGAGTCGGCGCCGTGTGTCCTGCACCGTGGCTTCGATCCCTTCGGGGTGCATGATCGTGTGCCCGGTGGCGTGAGCATCGGGTCGTCGGCTACTGCTGGGGGCACCCTCGGCGGGTGGGCGTGGGACCTTGTGAATGACCAGGTGGTGTTGCTCTCCAATGCACACGTCCTCGGCCAGGTCCGTGAGGGCGAGACGATCGACATCCGCCAGCCCGCCGCGCAGAAGTTGGGATCCTCCGCCGAGCCGCGGCTGCTCGGCCGGCTGCTGCGTGCCGACGGCCTGGCGTCGGAACTCGTGCGCAATGTCGACTGCGCGATCGCCAGCGTGTCCGACATGGAGCGGGCGCATTTCTCGGTACCGGACATGGGGGCCGCTGTCATGCGGATTGGTGATGCCCAGTGCAGGGAGCGTGTCCGGAAGTTCGGGGTCTCGACGCGGCTTCGCACCGGACGCGTCGCGGCGGCATTCTGGAGCGGATACATCGACGAGGGCGTCGCGCCCGTCGGCGCCTCGCCCCGGAAGATCCTCTTCAGGGATTGCATCAAGGTGGAGTCAGGGACCGGAACCTGGGCCAGAGCCGGCGATTCCGGGGCCCTCGTCTTCGCGAGTGCGGGAGCGTCGCTCGGGGCCGGGCGCGCGGTGCTCGGGCTGCACTTCGCGGGTGAACTCGACACCGATAGCGTGGGCTACGCCTGCCGCATCGACCACGTGTGCGCCACGCTCGGCATCACCAGCCTCCCTCACGGTGCGGCACGCCTGACGGTTCCGGCGCCACACCGGAATGCCGCGTCGGCGACCATGATGGAGCTGTGGCGGCGCATCATGGTGCGTGGTCGCGCCGAGCCTGTTCGTTTGCTGTTATCGGAGCACCGGGCCACGATCGGAGAACTCGTCATTCGTGATGCGAAGGTTCGCGCCCTGGCCTCGCATGTGCTCGCGCCGTTCGTTGGTCTGGGGCAGGGGCTCGCCGAGGCGGCGTCGGCGCTCATCGATGCGAACGTTATTGAGGGGGTCGCCGCATTCTGCGATGTATTGCGCGAGAAGACCCACAATGCGGGGATCACCGCAAGCTGCCACGCCGTGGTGGCGTGGGCGAAGGAACGCGAGGGTCGCACGCTGGGCGAGGTCCTTGGGCTGGGACTGGTGGTGGAGACCCTCGGACCTCCGAGCGTGCAGCAATTCCGCACGGCGCGGGCTGCACTGCGGGCTTATCTGGAGCAGGACGACCAGCAGATCCTGGCGCGCCACGGCGCCATCGGCGTGCGGATGGGGAGGGGAGCCAGGATCGTGCTCGAGTTCGAGAACGAGGCGCCCGCGGTGGTTCCCCCGATCAGCTTCGCGGGCTACACGTTCGACGTGACCACGGAGGTCAAGCGTCGCCCGGTCAAGCAACGCTAACGCGCCACGACGTCGGGGGCCGCGGGTGGGGCGTTGCCAACGACGGAAAACAGGCCGACCAGTTGCTCCCGGAGCGCCTCGGCGCTGCGGGGACGCAGCGCGGGGTCCTGGGCGAGCGCGCGGTGGAAGAATGCCGAGACCTCGGGATGCGTCCCGGGCGCCACGTCGTGGAGGGTACGAATGCCCCCGGTGGCGATGCGGACCAGGGTCTTCAGCGCCGATGAATCGTGGGCCGGATGGCTCCCCGAGATCGCCTCGAACATCACGACGCACAAGCTCCAGAGGTCGAACGACGGTTCCGGTTCCGCTCCGCCGATCGCCTCGGGGGAGAGGTAGAGGGGAGTGCCGGCGATGCGGCCCTCGGTCGAGGCGGTGAGGAAGCGGTCGCTGCCGGCCGACCCACCTGCAGCGCGGATGATCTCGCGCTCTTCCGTGCGGAACCGGTCGATCAGGTTGGAACCTGGAACGAAGCGCGCCAGTCCGAAGTCGAGCAGCTTGGGGACGCCGTGCTGAGTGAAGCCGATGTTGCTGGGCTTGATGTCACGGTGCAGCATGCCCGCGCGGTGAAGAGCCCCGACGGCGTCGGAGAGGGCCACGCCCATTTCCAGCACGCGCGACGCGGGCATCGGTCCCGCACCGAGGTGCGCGTCGAGCGTGCCCCCCTCCAGGAACTCCTCGACGAGCAGGGGCATGCCGTTCCAGGACTCACTGCCGTAGATGAGTGCGAGGTTGCCATGCACCACCGCCGCCATGTTTCGCGCCTCGCGCCGCAGCCTCGCGGCTTGCCCGGGTGACATCTCGGGGAGGGCCTTGATGGCTACCAATCGTTGGAGCCCCACGTCCATGGCGCGGTACACCACCCCCATGCCGCCAGACCCGATGCGTTCGAGTACGCGGAACTTGCCGGCCAGCACGTCGGGAACCGGAGCTTCATAGGTCACGCCGTCACAGCGGGTGCAGCGCGCAACGCCCGACGCCTCCACACGGCCACAGCGATGACACTCCATGGCGGGCAGTTCACCAGGCACCGGCCGTGCGGTCGCTTCGCCACTGGCGCGCAGCATGGGGACGCTGAGGTTCCCGAGCGCGAGCGACGCCGCGGACGCAACGCTCGTGAGCAGCAGCCGGTCCTCGTCGGAGAAAGCGAGTTCACTTCGCTTCTCCCCGAGCGTGACGAGTCCGGCGAGGTCGCGACCAGCGGAGCGGAGGGGAAGGAGCAATCGCGTTCCCGCATCGGCGAGCCAGCGACGGTCGCTTTCGGTGATCGCAAGCAACGCCTCGCCCGGCCGTTCAAAGTCCACGTCGAGGAGTTCCACCTCGCGCAGCACGAGGGGCAAGCGCGTGTCTTCCGGGAGGGGCCTCGTGCTGCCATGCGGCGCGACGAATGGTCCGTCGGCGCGATCCTGGAGCAGCACCGACAAGGACTCGGGATGCAGTGCCCGGTCGATCTCCACTTGCAGCGTCTGTGCGAGTTCGGCTCGCGTGGTTGCCCGCCGGCACTCGGCGACGAGCTGGTTCAGGATCCGGCGTGAATCGTACTGCTCGCGGAAGAAGCGTCGATCGAGGCCATCGAGGGCGCGGCGCCGTCCGCGATAGGCCACCGTCGACAGCGTTGCGAGCGCGAGGAGGAGAAGGCCGTTTCCGCCGGTGAGCACGTCCTGGATGCTGCGCGCGCGCTGCTGGTACAGCGCCACGAGCAGGAGGACGATGGGGATCGACGCGGCCGCGATCAGCGTGTAGCGCGCGAGGGCGTATTGTGCGGCGCGACGAATGAGCAATCGCGCGTCGAGTGCATCTTCCACCACCACGGCGTACGCTGTCGTGAACGGTGTGGAGAGGAGCGTGGGGTAGATCAGCCATCCGGCGATCGACAGCGGCAAGGCGCGGGCGGCCCACGGCGAGATTGAGACGACGAGGATGTAGAGCACGGTGGGAGCGATCCCCGCGATCAGGGCGCCAATCAGGAGTCGGGTCCGGCGTCGCTCGGCAACGAGAGCGCCCCCCGCCTTCCACACCATCACGACCAGCGCAGGCAATTCCAGGGTGTACTGGATGATCCAGTACCAGGGTGTTGACCCCGTGACCGTGCGCACGAAGGGCTGGAAGTTCGCCACGAGGCTCGCGGAGAGGGGGAGCGTGGAGACTGCCAGGCTGACGGCGAAAAGGGCGATGCCTACGACCAGCGCGACGCGCGCCCCCCAGAGCGGCAGCTCATGTCGCAGCCCGAACGGTGGAACCTGAGGGAAGTCCGCGACGAAAGCCCAGAGCACCCACGCGGTGAAAGCATCGACCTGCAACGACAGCAGCCACGCAAGCGCGGGCGCGATCGATATGCCGTTCGCCAGCAGTACGGCGGGGGCGTAGTCGGCAAACACGGCGGCAGTGAGCAGGAACGCCGTGCCCAGCAGGGTCGCTCTCCGGTCGCGCCTTCCCGTGAGCAGGAGGAACCCACCGACGCCCCCGAACACGAGGACGTGGACGAACATCAACAAGTGGCGCGGGCCCAGGTTCGTCCACAGCGTCGCGAAGGCCCCTGCGAACAGGATCGTGGACAGGATCACCTTGAGAAGGGTCGCCGCGATGAGCACGCGGAGACCCAACCCAAGGGTTGCAGCTGCCATCATGTCGCTACACGGCCTGCTGCTCGAGGAACCCGGAACAGACCGGGCCGTGGAACTGGCTGCCGTCGAGGATCAGCTTGCCGTCGCTGACCGCCACCTGGCAGTTCGCGTTCGTCTTGAGCATGACCTTCAGCCCGGCGCCGTTGAGGACCTGGGCATCGATGCTGCCCGATCCGGCGTCGGACGACGCCACGTTGGCGATCTTGCGGGCCTCATTGAGGATGAACGTGCGAAACTTGCCCTTCTTTGTCGTCCAGATGTCGAGCCCCGGGGCCTTCGCCGCCGCTGAGCGCTTGAAGCGCTTGAGGGTGATATCGAACATGGCCGTGAGGGCAGCCTGTCCTGAACTGGTCAGCGGCTGCCTGGCCTTCGCCACGAAGTGATCGAGCACTTCCTTTCGCATCTCGGCGAGGCTGGTCTGCCGCGATGTCGGGTGCTTCTTCGACTTCGGCTTGTTCTTTGCCTTCGACTTCTTCTTGCTCGCTGACATACGCCTCCGGTGCACGGGGGGATCTCCGGGCGTGGCCGACCACGAGCGTGGTCGGCTTTACGATAGGGTTCCTGGTCCTGCCTCGCCAGCATTGCACTGCTGGTCCTAAAATGACGGCCATGCCGAGCGTGCGCTCCGCTAGCTAGCGCTTCGAAAAGGCGTACGACTGCGCCGCCGGGATCAGGACATCCGCGACCACCACTTCGAGACCGATCGACGCCGCGGGATTCACCTTGAAGATCGTCGCGCTGCGCTGCGGATCGCGCGCGGACACCGCGCCGTACTTGTATTCCCCGAAGAGTCCGTCACTGGGCACCGTTGTGACCAACTGGCTTGCGGCCTTGAGCCCGGCGCGCGTGAGGGTGCCGGATTTCACTGCCTGCTCGAGAACCGCCTGCACGGTGAATCCCGCGAAGTACCCGGCGTAATAGTAGAAATCGGGCTGTTGGTTGGGAGCGTATTTCGCCTGCACGGCCAGCATCGTTCGCACGCCGGCCTGTGTCGTATCGCCCAACGCGGGGCCGGCTCCGGACATCCAGTAATTCTTCACCAGGTAGTCCTTGATCGGCGACGCGGCGAGCGCGTGGTGCCAGGAAGGCGTGGTGCCGACCCACCGCGGGGCATACCCGAGCTGCGCGGCTGTCCCCAGCACCTTGCCCGTGACCCCGGGAAGGGACGCGAGCATGACCACGGCGCACCCTGCATTCTTCAGTTGGGTCACCGGGGCCACGAACTCCTGGTCATCCTGCTTGAAGGTCGCGTTGACGGCGACCGTGAAGCCCATGTTCTTTGCCAGGTACTCGACGCCTTCCACGGTCGCCTGTCCGTAACCCGTCGCGAGTGTCAGGGTGCAGACGGTCTTGCCGGCATACCCGCCACTGGTGAGGGCATGACCGACGCCATTGATCGCCTGCAGCTGGTACGGCGGTCCCCACGGCAGGAGGTTCTCATTGCGCACCCACTCCGCATCGAACGTCGTCGGCACGGCCATCACCGTGTCCTCGGCGAGCAGCGGGAGCAGTCCGTTCACCTGGTCGGTGCCGACGACGAGCCCAAAGAGCGCAACCTGGTCGCGGATCTTCTGGTACTTCTGCGCTCCGGTGGAGGGATTCGCATAGGTGATGTCCTCGGCAAGGATCTTCACCTTGTATTTCCCGGCAACGCCTCCTCCTTCGGCGTTGACCTTGTCGAAGTAGGCCGTGAGGCCCGCGAGCATCGGCTTGCCGATCACGGCGACCGCGTCGCTGAGCGGCGTGAGCGCGCCGATGTAGATTGTGTCGCCGGAGATCCCTGGTGTTCGCGCTGCGGCATCGCCCCCAGCACCAGCACATGCGGCCAGGGCAACCGCCAACGCTCCGCTGCCGACGAGGGAACGCACTTGAACCGTCACGAGCGACATCGGGAAATCCTCAGGGTACAGGTGGGAGTCAATATGAGAATGGCCACGCCTTGAAGTAACGCGAGAGCCGCCGCCACACCTCGGCAAGGCCGAGCGGCTCGAAGAGCAGGAAGCCGATGATCAGCAGGCCAAAAAGCGCCTGGTTGAGCGACTGCACGGTGAGCCCGCCCCCGGTGCCGTTGGCACTCACGAACGGCAGGCTCCCACTCACCGCCTCGATCGCACGCGGCAGTATCGTGAGCAAGACCGCTCCAAGGATCGAGCCGTGGATGGTGCCGATGCCACCCACCACGATCATGGCGATGAACTGGATCGACAGCAGCAGTGAGAAGTCCAGGGGACTCACGTACCGCGCGTACGACGCGTACATCGCACCGGCGCACGCCGCGTAGCCACTCGAGACGACGAAGGCGCCCACTTTGTAGTGGACCAGCGAGACCCCGATGACTTCCGCGGCGAGGTCGCGATCGCGAATGGCCTGCAAGGCGCGCCCGGGCCGGGACTTCGCGATGTTGCGCGCGGCCAGGCCCAGGATCGCCACCATGGCCCAGGTGAAATAGACCCAGCCCTGGTTGCGCGACAAGCGGGCACTACCGATGGAAAGCTTCCCGACGTCCACCGGACCCAGGGCCACCGGGGCCTGCACGGTGGTGCCGGTGAGTCCGCCCGTGACGCTGCTCCAGTTCTCGAAGACATGCGTACCCAGCACGAGCAGGCCTAACGAGACGATCACGAGGTAGCTGCCGCGCAGGCGCAGGGCGAAGGGTCCGACGAGCCCGCCCACGACGCCCCCGGCCACGGCGGCCGCGATGAGCCAGAGCGGGAACGGAAGCCCCCATCGTCCGGCGAACACCGCGGCACTGTACGCCCCGATCCCGTAGAACACGGCGTGCCCCATGGACACCTGCCCCGTGTAGCCGGTCAGCAGGTTCAGGCCGATCGCCCCGATGGACGCGATGCCGGCGTACACGAGGATCGTGCTCCAGTACTCGCCGAGGAGCAAGGGAAGCACGAGCCACGCCAGGACGAGGAGCGCCGCCCCCGATTGCGCCAACCGCGACCTGAAGAGCTTGAGGTCATCGGCATACTCGGTGGTGAGGCGCGTGTTGCGCCAGCGCGCCGTCATGCGCGACGCACCTCTGCCGTGCCGAACAGGCCGTACGGCCGCACGAGCATCACCGCGATCATCAGCAGGTAGGGAATCACCACGTGGATGTTCGAGCCGAGCGACGGCGCATTCGGCGTGATGTACGCCGCGCTCATCACCTCCACGACTCCAACGATCAGTCCCCCCGCGACGGCGCCCTCCGTGGAATCGAGCCCGCCCAGGATCGTCGCGGGAAAGGCGCGCAGCGCCACCGCGCTCACGGAGAGGTCCACGCCGCGCGACCCCGAGCCAATGAACACGCCGGCGATCACCGCGAGCACACCGGCGAGGGCCCACGCCAACCCCTGAATCGTGCGCGGACTCACCCCGTGCGCGAGCGCGGCCTCGGGGTCACTCGCCGCCGCGCGCATGGCAATGCCGATGGTCGTGCGCCGGAAGACGAAGAACAGCAGCCCAAGCGCCACGGCCGACGCCGCGATCGTCCACAGGTCCACGACCTTGATCGTGACCCCAGCGACCGCGAAGGTGCGCAGCCCCCAGGGGTCGCCAAGCATGCGCAGGTCGTATCCCCAGAACGTCGTGCACACCTGTTCGAGTACGTACAGCAGGCCGAGCGTGATGAGGATGACCGCGAACACCGGTTGGCCTACCATGCGACGCAGCACGAGCCGCTCGATCGCGAGGCCGACGAGTGCGACGACCAGCGATGCCAGCAGGACCGCGAGAAAAAATGGCACGCGCCAGGCGACGAACTGGTACGCGAGGTAGGCCCCGAGCACGACCATGCCGCCGAGCGAGAAGTTGATCACGAGCGACGCGCGGTACACCACCACGAACGCGAGGCAGATGAGCGCGTACACGGCGCCAAGGGAAAGTCCGGCGATGAGGAACTGTGCGAAGTCGGTCATCGATACATCGACTCGACCAGGTCCTCGAAGCGCGACGCGATCGCGCGTCGCTTCACCTTCTGCGTTGCGGTGAGCTCCCCTTCTTCATGGTCGAGCGCCTTGGGCAGGAGCGTGAATTTCTTTACCTGCTCGACGTTCGCGAGCTCGGTATTCACCTCGTCGACCCAGGTGCCGATCAGGCGACGCACTTCGGCGTGTTCGCTCAGGTCCTTGTACGTGGTATAGGCGATCCGCTGGCGCGTGGCCCAGTCGCCCACGGTATCGAGCTCGATGCCGATGAGGGCGGTCACGAAGCGCCGCCGGTCGCCGATCACGATGGCTTCGCGCACCCACGGCGA
Source organism: Gemmatimonadaceae bacterium (assembly GCA_014379705.1). Lineage (GTDB taxonomy): Bacteria > Gemmatimonadota > Gemmatimonadetes > Gemmatimonadales > Gemmatimonadaceae > RBC101. The sequence goes on along the minus strand of JACMLI010000590.1, from coordinate 3,807 downwards.
ACACTTGAGGCGGTTTTCGATCCACGACGGCGAGATGTTCTTGCCGCCGGCCGTGATGATGATGTCCTTCTTGCGATCGGTGATGCGCAGGTAGCCCTCGGCGTCGAGTTGGCCCACGTCACCGGAGTGAAGCCAGCCCTCGGCGTCGACGGTCTCGCGGGTGGCGTCGTCGTTGCGGTAGTAGCCCGCGAAGACCCCTCCCGAGCGCACGAGGATCTCGCCGTCTTCAGCAATGCGGATCTCCGCGCCGGGCGTGGGGATGCCGACGGTGCCAATGCGAGCCGCCCCCCGGGGATTGAAGGTGGCGAGGGCCGAGCCTTCGGTCTGTCCGTACCCTTCCTGCACCGGCACACCCAGGGCCCAGAAGAACTCGAGGACCTGTGGAGCGATCGGGGCCGCGCCCGATCCGGCCGCGCGCACGCGCGCCATGCCGAGCCGCTCCTTGAGCGGCCGGTAGAGGAGCAGCCAGCCTAACGCGTGCACTACGTGGTCCACCGCGCTCCACTTCTGTCCGGACAGGGTCTTGCGGGCAAGGACGCGTCCCTTGGCCATCCACAGCGCGTAGTTGCGGCGCTTGAGCCACGACGCGTCGCCCATCTTGATCTCGATCGTGGCGAGCATCTTTTCCCAGACGCGGGGCACACCCACGAAGAGCGTCGGCTGGACCTCGCGCAGGTCGGCGACGAGCGACTCCCCGCCGCCACCGAAGCTTACGCGATAGCGCGCGGTGAGGGCCACCACTGTGGACAACGCACGCTCGAGGATGTGGCAGAGCGGGAGGTAGGACAGCAGCTCGTCCTCCGCCGTGGCCTCCCAGATGCGCAACCACGACTGGCCGGTGAGGCTCAGGTTGGCGTGCGTAAGCATCGCCCCCTTGGGCGGTCCCGTGGTTCCCGACGTGTAGACGATGATCGCGACCGCCGCGAGGTCGAGCGCATCCACGAACGCCCAGTAGTCGGCGACGTCACCTTTCGCCCCCAGTGCGAGGAGGGCGTCGAACGTGATCGCCTGTCCGCCCTCGAGCCAGCCGCGCGCGCCGCGGGGTTCGATCAGCACGATGTGCCGCAACGCCGTGAGTCGCTCGCGCACTTCCAGCAGTTTGTCGAGCTGCTCCTCGTCCTCGACGATGGCGACGGTCGTTCCGGAGTGCTCGAGGATGTATTCGACCTCGGCGGCGGGGCTCGTGGAGTAGACGCCCACGACGAGCGCCCCGATCCCCTGGGCCCCAAGGTCGCCCCAGAGCCATTCCGGGCGATTCTCCCCGAGGATCGCAACGCGGTCGCCCGGCTGCACGCCTAACGCGAGCAGGCCCAGCCCCACGCGGGCCGTGCGATCCGCGTATTCGCTCCAGCTGTACTCGCGCCAGAGCCCAAGGTCCTTGTGGCGCAGGGCGACGGCGTCAGCGGCCGTCTTCGCGTTGCGGCGCAGGAGCGCGGGCAGCGTCTCGACGGCGCCGTCTGGCAGCGAGGCGCCGCGGGCATGCGTCCGCGCGGTCATGCAGTGACCCCGAGGTACGCGTCGATCACGGCCGGGTGCAGGCGCACCTCCTCCGGCGTGCCGATGGCCAGCACGCGACCGAAGTCCATGGCCATCACCCGGTGCGCGAGGTCCATCACGAAGTGCATGTCGTGCTCCACCAGCAGCATCGCGACCTGCAGTTCCTCGTTTATCTCGCGGATGTAGCGCGCCATGTCCTCGGTTTCCTCGAGGTTCATGCCGGCCGCGGGCTCGTCCAGCAGGAGTAGTGTGGGCTCCATCGCGAGCGCACGGGCCACCTCGACACGCTTCCGCACGCCGTAGGGGAGCATCGCCACGGGCAGGAAGCGATAGGGCTCCAGCTCGAGCAGCTCAATGATGTCCTCGCAATGCCGCCGCTCCTTCAGCTCCTCCCGCTTTGCGGGACCCCACCAGAGCGCGCCGGTGAGGAGGCTGGTGCGCATGCGGTGGTGCCGGCCAAGCATCAGGTTGTCCAGCACCGTGAGGTTGCTGAACAGGGCGAGGTTCTGGAAGGTTCGCGCGATCCCCAGGGAGGCAATCGCCACGGGGGAACGCCCGGTGATTCGCGTCGTGCCCAGGGAGATGCTCCCTTCCTGCGGTCGATAGACGCCGTTCAGGCAATTGAAGATCGAGGTCTTGCCCGCGCCGTTCGGCCCGATGATCGCGAAGAGTTCTCCCGGCTGCACGGTGAAGCTCACGTCGGTGAGCGCGGTGACGCCACCGAAGCGGAGCGTGAGGTGCTCCACGTGGAGCAGGGGGGCGCTGCTCACGCGCTCCACCGTTTCTTTCGCCGATAGGTCTTCACGTCGTGGAAGGAGCGGCGCAGCTCACCGGTCACCGCGCCACCCAGGTAGAAGTCGCGCACGTCCTGGTCGGCGCGCAACTCCTCGGATGGCCCATCGCGGACGATCTTGCCATGCTCCATCACGTAGCCGTAGTGTGCCACGGCGAGGGCCATCACCGCGTTCTGTTCGACGAGCAGGACGCTGGTGCCCTGGGCATGGACCTGCTCGATGATCTCGCGCACCTGCTCGACGATCTTCGGTGCGAGGCCGAGCGAGGGTTCGTCGAGGAGGAGCAGGCGCGGCGCCGACATGAGGGCGCGGCCGATGGCGACCATCTGCTGTTCGCCGCCGGAGAGGTACCCAGCGATCGCCTTGCGACGCTCGGCGAGGCGGGGGAACATGGCGTACACGCGCTCCAGCGACTCGCTGGCCGCCGTGGCGGGGCGGGTGAACCCGCCAACTCGCAGGTTTTCCTCCACGGTCAGCTCGACGAAGAGGCGGCGGCCTTCCATGACCTGAGCCACGCCATGCCGCACGATGGCCGGCGCAGGGGCGCCGACGATCGCGGTGCCCTCCACGTCGACCTGACCCTTGGTGATGCGACCGCGATGCAGCGGCAGGAGGCCGGTGATCGCCCTGAGCAGGGTAGTCTTGCCCGCCCCGTTGGCGCCGAGCAATGCGACAATGCCGCGCGCCGGGACGCTCAGGCTCACGCCGCGCAATACCAGGATCACGTCGCTGTACACGACTTCCAGGTTGCGCACTGAGAGGAGGGGTGCTGCGGGCTCGGGCGCGGGTGGGAGGGCAGTCACGGCGCCAGCGGGGGTGGAAGAGCGACCTCTACGGGACGATTCTAGGGCCACCCCCTGCGGTGTCAAGGCGAACGTGCTGCCTAACTTCACACTGTGTCAGTCCCGTCGATGAGACCAACGGCGTGTTGTGCCGGCGCCTGCACTCCCGCATCGTGGAGGAACCCGCACCTCCGGCGGTGGCTTCTTCTGGTGACCATCCATCGAAAGGATCATGCAGACCTGGAATGACATCCTCGGAATCACGAAGAGCCGGAATGCCACGCCGCCGCGCCGCGTCGAGCGAACGGAAGCGGAATGGCGCGCCCAGCTCTCACCAGAACAGTTCCGCGTCACCCGTCAACACGGCACCGAGCGGGCGTTCAGCTCCGACATGTGCAGCCTCTTCGAGCCCGGGAAGTACGCCTGCATCTGTTGTGGCACCGTGCTATTCGACTCGGCGGAAAAGTTCGAGTCGGGGACGGGTTGGCCATCGTTCACACAACCCATTGCTGCCGACGTCGTGGCGTACCATGCGGACCGTTCCTTCGGCATGATCCGTGTGGAAACGCTCTGCAACGTCTGTGACGCGCATCTCGGGCACGTCTTCCCCGACGGCCCGCCGCCGAGCGGCTTGCGCTATTGCATGAACGCGGTCGCCCTCGAGAAGGTCGGCGCAACGGAGAAGGCGACGCAATGATCCGGTGGTCGCGCGCGGCAGCACTCGGGGGCGCCCT
>JACMLI010000589.1 GCA_014379705.1 Gemmatimonadaceae bacterium | reverse complement strand
TAGCGGGCTCTTCGTGTTTCCGTCCATCGCCGCGCTCGAAGCGAAGCAGCCCAATCGCTTCACTCGCACCGTTCCGCTGGCCGGGCGCGCGCCCGAGACTGCTCAGCAGGTGCTGGAGCTCGGCGCATATGGGCAGGCCGAGTGGCAAGCGACGGAGCAGGTGACGGTGACCGGCGGGCTTCGCTGGGACGCCACGCAGTTCCTGACAGCGGCCGAGGGCAACCGTGCCGTCGACCAGGCGTTTGGCGTGAGGACGAGCGAGGCGCCGAGCGATTGGCTGCAATTCCAGCCTCGCGCGCAGGTGGTGTGGCGCCCGCCGTCGCGGCGCGACGTGGTGCGACTCGGCGCCGGGCTCTTTGCGGGGCAGGTGCCGTACTACGCGCAGCACAACCAGCTGCTCTACGGTGGCTCAACGCTCGCCGATGTCGACCTGCGCGGCACCGCGACCCCGGGTCCCGACTATATCGGATACCGGGCCGATCCCACGACGGTGCCGGGAATCGGCGGGGCGCCGCCGCCGCCGTACGTGAACGTGGTGGGTGCGTTCCACACGCCGCGGACGCTCAAGGGAAACCTTGCGTGGGAACGCCAGGTGGTGCGCGGGCTCGTGACAACCCTTGGCGTGCAGCACATGCGGGGGAGCCGCTTGTACCACTACGTGGACCGCAACCTGGCCGCGCTACCCGCGTTTCGTGTCAGCAATGAAGGAGGACGCGCGATCTGGGTGCCGGCGTCGAGCATCCCGGCGGCCACCGGCGTGACCGATGTGCGTCGCGCCGTCGCCAACCGGGCGTTCAGTCGGGTCATCGCGCTGGAGTCGCCGGGTGAGTCACGCGAGACGGCCGTGACGGCGAACGCCGCGTTCCGGCTCGGCGCGCGCGTGCAAGGGAGCGCCGGGTACGCATGGAGCAAGGCGCGGGACAATTCCACCTACGGATGCTGCCTCGCGCGCACGGCGACCACCTTCACGCCGGTACGCGACGATCCCCGCGACCTGTCGCAAGCGTGGGGTCCGTCGGACCTCGACACGCGGCATCGCGTCGTTGGGACGATCGACGTCCGCGGTCCGTTCGGCCTCACGTTCGCGGCTCGTTATGCGGCGGCGAGCGGGCGACCCTTCTCGCTGGTGGTCGACGGTGACGTGAATGGTGACGAGGCCAACGGGAACGACCTCGCGTTCCTCTTCGACCCCAACGATCCGGCGACGGACGCGGGCGTGGCGGCGTCGATGCGTCGCGTGCTCGCCAACGAGCAGAACCTGGCGCGAGCCTACATTCGCGACCACCTCGGGCGGATGGCGGGGAGGAACACGATCACGACGCCCTGGACGCATCGCGTGGACGTGCGGGCACGGCGGGACGTCGCCCTCCCGGGAGGGACGCGCGTCGGGTTCACCGTCGACGTGTTCAATGCGGGGCACCTGCTCAACCGGAACTGGGGGGCTCAGTACGCGCTGCCAGTCGGCATCTCGTCGCAGAACCCGGTGGTCAACCGGATTCCCTTGCTGCGCATCGTGGGCTTCGATCCCGCCACGAATCGGTTCCGCTACACGGTCAACGAGCAAGCGGGCGTACTGTCGCGGACGGGCGAACCGTATCAGGTCCAGGTCGGCGTCCGGATCGATCATTGAGCGCTTGTGGGGTGCCGTACCAGACATAGGTTGCGAGCACCACTGGAGGTGCACCCGATGTTTCGACGCATGGCAATCGGAATTGTCGCGGCCGCGACGATGATCCCGCTCCTCGCATCGGCGCAGTCGCCGGCGCGCCCGACCAGCGGACAGAAGGTCGTCCTCATTACGGGCGCGACCAGCGGGCTCGGACGCGAAGTGGCCGTGCGGCTCGCGGCGGGTGGGGCGCACGTGATCGCGCATGGACGCGATACGTCCCGCGGCCGGGAAGTCGTCGATGAGATCACGAAGGCCGGCAAGGGGAGCGCGCGCTTCTATGCGGCGGACCTGTCATCGAACGCCGACATTCGCCGGTTTGCCACGGCGATCCTTGCGGACTATCAGCGGCTCGACGTGCTGGTGAACAATGCCGGCATCGGCACGGTGCCCGCGGAACGCGAGGTGACGAAGGAGGGCATCGAGTCCCGCATGCAGGTGAACTACCTCTCGGGGGTGCTGCTCACGCGCCTGCTCCTGCCCCGCCTGCTCTCCAGCGCGCCATCGCGCGTCGTGAACGTGTCATCGCTCTCGGCGAGCCCCATCAACTTTGACGACGTGATGATGGAACAGGGGTTTTCCGGCGGCCGCGCCTACGGGCAGAGCAAGCTCTCGCAGGTGATGTTCACGATCGACCTGGCGGCGGAACTGGAGGGCAAGGGGGTCACGGTGAATGCGCTGCATCCGGCGACGATGATGCCGACGGGCATGGTGCTCCGGACCGGCCGCCCGGCCCGATCCACGATCGACGAAGGGGCACGCGCCGTCCTGCACCTTATCCAGGACGCGGGCGTGGGCACGGGGCAGTTCTACGTTGGGGAGACGCTCGGTCGCGCCAATGCGCAGGCCTATGACGTCGACGCCCGGGCGCGACTCAAGCGGCTCAGCGAGCAGCTGGTGGGGATTCGTTAGGCCCGGGCGTCTCTCACTTCGCCACTCCCGCCGCATCCAGCAGCGCATCGATGAACGGCCCGAGCACTCCCGTCGCCGGCGTACCGAACACGTTCCAGCTGTTCACCACCCCAACGATCCGGTGCGCCGGGAGCACGAGCAGGAACTGCCCGCCGAATCCGTTCCCCGCCCACACGTCAGTGCCCCGCCGGTCGTAGCGCCACCACTGGTACCCGTATCCCGGCGAGGCCGGATTCGGGTTGATGTGATCGACGATCCGCGAGGTCGCCTCCTTCGCCCAACCCGGGGGAAGCAGGCGCTGCCCCGCCCACACGCCGTCATCCATGTACAGCTGCCCGATCTTCGCGAGGTCGAGCGGCGAGAGGTACAGGCCCCCTTCCGTGTCAGGATGCCCGGTGGGCGTCGTCTTCCAGTGGTACTGAATGCCGAGCGGGCCGAAGAGTCGCTCCTTTGCGTAGGCATCGGCATGCATGCCAGTGCTCTGCCGCACGACCTCGGCCATCAGCGCGCTCCCGCCGCTGTTGTACACCCACTTGGTCCCGGGCTCGGCGTCGCTTGGCTGCGCGAGCGTGAAGCGGATCCAGTCCTTGCTCAGCTCGAGTTGCAGGGTGGTGTTCGTCGAATCAAGCGGCTGGTCCTGTTCGTGCCACTCCATCCCGGTGCGCATGGTCAGGAGGTCGGCGAGCGTTGCCTTCTTCAGGCGCGGGTCCACTCGCGAGAGGTCGTAACCGTCAAAAAAGGACAGCAGGGGCGCCTGCACGCTCCGGATCTTCCCCTGCTGCATCGCGATGCCGATCAACGTCGCTGTTACCGACTTGGTCACCGACTGCAGCGTGTGCAGGTCGCTGCCGCGATGGAACGGGTGGTAGTCGGGATGAAAGTAGTTGAACTCGTTCACGTCAGCGGGTGACGCGCACGCGTCGATGCCGCAGCCGATCGGGCCCTTCTTGCCCCTGCTGATCTCCCGATAGTCGCGCGGAATGCGTTCGTTGAGCACGAGCTGCCCGTTGCGCACCACCACGAACCAGTCGGCGTTGCCGTAGGTGCCACTCTTCGCGCGATCGACGAGTTCGCGCAGCGGGGTGGCATTGAGTTGCTGCGCTTCCGGCGTGGAGACCGGCCAGGGCGTCGCGGGACGCTGCGCGGTGGCCGGGATGGCGACTCCCGCGGCGAGAACAGCGTGGCGCAGGGCGCGAAGGATGGCGGGCATGGCGTCCGGGTGAAGGTCGCACGGAAAGTGACGGGCGTCGGCGTCGCGCGACAGGCGAGCGGTGCCGGACGTTCCCTCGTGGTGTCAGGCGTCCCCCACGCCGCTCGCAACGGCGCCCGACCGCTGGTCACGGCCTTCATTGTCCCGCATTCCCGCCCCCGCAATCCTCACGGCGAGCGGGAAATGCCCGCCCAGTCCCGGCACCAGGAGTGTCCATGCTGCACCTGCTTTCCACCTTCGGACTCGCCGCCGGCCTCGCGACCGCGGACATCGACTCGACCGAGTTGCGCCGCGAGGCACTGATGTCGGCCTTGCAACGCGGTGGTTACACGATCCTCCTGCGGCACGCGCGGACCGACCGCACCGTGCAGGAGAATCCCGGCTACATCCCGGCCAAGCGCACAGACCAGCGGAACCTGAATGACGACGGCGTGCGCGACGCGAGATTGATGGGCGTCGTGTTCAAGAAGTTCCGCATCCCCGTGGGCGAGATCCTTTCGAGCCCGATGTTCCGCACGCGGGAGACCGCCGAGTACGCGGTGGGAGCGCCCACCGACGCCATGCCACTGCGCAGCTTCCCACCGACGCCTGAACAGGCCGCCCTCGTCGCCATTGCTCCGACGGCCGGCACGAATCGCGTGCTCGTGACCCACCACTTCGTGATCGAGAAGCACGTCCCCGGGATCAAGCCGGGCGACGTGGGGGAGAGCGAAGCAGCCGTCGTTCGTCCGACCAGTGAGGGGAAGGTGGAGCTCGTCGGACGCATCACGCTGGCCGACTGGCAGGCCCTCGCTGCCGAAGCACCAAAGACGGCAGAAGCGACGCACGCGATGCCCGCGGGCCATGGAGCTCCCAAACCATCGACACCGGTCGTCGTGCCCGACACTCCGGCCGGACGACTGGCAAAGGCGTACGTCCGCGCGTTCAACACCGGCGATGTCGGCCAGATGCGCACCTTCATTGAAACCTTCCTCGTCGCCAACGCGAACCGTAGTACGGACGAGCGGGTCCAAACCTTCACGAAGACGTTCACGGACTTTGGACCGCTCTCCGTCACGGAGATCCATGCCTCCGAGGGGAACGAAGTCACGCTGGGCGTGGCAACGAAACAGGGCCCCTTCCGCTTGACGGTGAAGGCATCGCCCGACCAGGCCGGTCGTGCGGCGTCGATCACGCTTGCAGGCACGCAGGGGGGACATTCCTGAGGCAGCGCGCATGACGATGACCGAACCGGACCGAATAAGCGCGAGGCCGCCCGCACCATTGGCGAGCCTCGCGCTCGTCTGTGCATGCCTCATGCTGGGCGCGATCGGTGCCCTGGAGGCGCGCCACGTCTCCGTGGTGCACGGCCAGCCCCTCGAGTGGTCGCTCGTGCTGGCGACCACCACGCCGCGATGGCTCCTCCTCGCGGCGGCCCTGCCATTCGTCCTGCACCTCGCCACGCGCATCCCGCTGGTGCCGGTGCGCTCGCGCGTGGTGATCCTGCACCTTGTGGCATTCCTTGCTTTGTCATGGGCCCAGGCCGCGGTGGACACGTGGGCGAGCGGGCAGCTGCAACCTGGCGTGGTCTTCCTCTTCAGTTGGTCAGCCCGCGTCACGCGCTCCTGGTACAACACCCTGCCGATGATGGTGTCGGCGTACGTGGCGGTGCTGGTGGCGGCGTGGGGGATCGGTGAGGCGCGGGAGCGCGAGCGTCGCACGCTGCGGGCGTCGCAACTCGAGGCCCAGTTGCAGAGCGCCCGCCTCGCCTCGCTGCGGGCGCAATTGCAACCACACTTCCTGTACAACACGCTGACCGGCATCGCGGCCCTGGTCGCCGACGTGCAACCGGCGCGCGCCGTGGCGGCCATCGAACAGCTCGGGGAGTTGCTGCACGCCTCGCTGCGCGACGATGGCCGGGAAGAGATCACGGTCGCGGAGGAAGTGGCCCTCGCCGAGCGGTATCTCGCCTTGCAGGGGATGCGCTTTGGGGAGCGACTGCGCTACGATCGAGTCATCGCCCCGGGCGTCGCCGAGTGCCTGGTACCGGTGCTCCTGCTCCAACCGATCGTGGAGAACGCGGTGCTGCACGGTCTCGATTCCGGGGAGGGCACGGTCCACGTCACGATCGATGCGGCCCTGCGCGGCGACGAGGTCGAGCTCGTGGTCGAGAACGACGGCAGCACGCTCGACGCCGATGGCTCCCGCGCCGGGGGCCACGGCGTGGGACT
>JACMLI010000588.1 GCA_014379705.1 Gemmatimonadaceae bacterium | reverse complement strand
GAATCGTCCGCGTCCGCGCCCGGTCGTCCCGGGAGCGCCGCGTCCGCGTCCGGGCGGCAGCAGTGGCAACCAGTTTGCCAACGCGCGTCCCGTCGCGTCCGCGTCGCCAGGCGGTGGCGTAGGGCTGCCTCCGCGCACCGACGATCGCAACAAGCCTTCCACGAGCAGTGGTGATTCGGCCGGCGCCCGCGGGAAGAAGAAGGGCAAGCGCGATCGGGTCGACCAGGAAGAGGTGTCGGCGAACATTTCGCGCGTCATGCAGAACATGCGTGGCGGCGTCGCGAAGCGCGGGGGCTCCCGTCCGTCGACGGATTCGCGTGCCGACATGGAGGCGATGCGTCGCGAGGAAGTCGAGCGCGAGCGCAAGACCGTCCGCGTCAACGAGTTCATCACCGTCGCCGAGCTGGCCGAGATCCTCAAGGTGCCCCCCACGCAGATCGTGGGGTTCGCCTTCAAGAACCTCGGGCTGATGGTCACCATCAACCAGCGCCTCGACTTCGACCAGATCGACCTGATCGCCAGTGAGTTCGGCTTCCAGGCCGTGCTCGAGCAGGAATACGCCGCGGCGCCGACCACCCCGACCGAAGCCGACAAGGCCGAGGACCTCAAGTGGCGTCCGCCGGTCGTGACCATCATGGGTCACGTCGACCACGGCAAGACCTCGCTCCTTGACTACATCCGGAAAGCGAATGTGGTCGCGGGCGAGGCCGGTGGCATCACGCAGCACATCGGCGCGTACCACGTGTCCCTGCCGAATGGCAAGGCGATCACGTTCCTCGACACCCCGGGTCACCAGGCGTTCACCGCCATGCGTGCCCGCGGTGCCCAGGTCACGGACATCGTCGTCCTCGTCGTCGCCGCGAACGACGCGGTGATGCCGCAGACGATCGAGGCCCTCGCGCACGCGAAGAACGCGGGCGTGCCGCTGATCGTCGCGATCAACAAGGTCGACCTGCCTGACGCCAACGCGATGAAGGTGTCGCAGGACCTCCTGCAGCACGGCGTCGTGCTCGAACAGTTCGGCGGCACGACGCTCTCCACCGCGATCTCCGCGAAGAAGGGCACGGGCATTCCCGACTTGATGGAACAGATCCTCCTGCAGGCCGAAATCCTCGACCTCAAGTCGAACCCCGACAAGCCGGCGACCGGTTCGGTTGTCGAAGCCCAGCTCGACGCCGGCAAGGGTCCGGTCGCGACCGTGCTCGTGCAGGGTGGGACGCTCAAGGTCGGCGACAACTTCATCTGCGGCCTGTTCTCGGGTCGCGTGCGTGCGCTGCTCGACGAGCGCAGCAAGCCGGTGAAGAGCGCGGGTCCGGCGATCCCGGTTCAGGTGCTCGGCCTCGCCGGCGTGCCGATGGCCGGCGACCAGTTCCTCGTGGTCGAAGACGCCACGCAGGCGCGCGAAATCGCCCAGCGGCGCGAACGCCTCGATCGCGAAGCCAAGAGCCGCCGCACGAGCAAGAGTGCGGTCACGCTCGAGGACTTCATGTCGCAGGCCTCGGCGGGACAGAAGCGCAACCTTCGCATCGTCATCAAGGCGGACCAGGGGGGCCCGGCCGAGGCGCTCGCCGACGCGCTCCAGCAGTTGTCCAACGCGGAAGTGCAGGTCGAGGTCGTGCACCGCGGCGTCGGGGCCATCACCGAGGGCGACATCCTGCTCGCCCGCGCGTCGGGGGCGGTCATCATCGGCTTCCACGTGCGGCCGGACAACAACGCCCGTGCCGCCGCCGAGAAGGAAGGCGTCGACATCAAGCTGTACCGCATCATCTACGAGGCCGTGGCCGACGTCCGCGCGGCGCTCGAAGGCATGCTGCGTCCGGAAGAGCGCGAGGTCATCCTCGGCGAGGCCGAGGTGCGCGAGGTGTTCAAGGTGTCGCGCATCGGCACGATTGCGGGCTGCTCGGTCCGCAGCGGGATCATCAATCGCACCGGGCGCGTGCGCCTCATTCGCGACGGGACGGAGGTCTTCGAGGGCACGATCGCCTCGCTCCGCCGCTTCAAGGACGATGTGAAGGAAGTGAAGGAAGGCTACGAGTGCGGCATCGGCATCGAGAACTTCAACGACATCAAGGTCGGCGACGTGATCGAGTGCTACAAGAAGGAAGAGGTGGCGCGCACGCTGCAATCGGAGGCCGCGGCGAGCTGACGCCGCGGTCGACGGGCACGGCAGGCTTCATTCCGCGTTCTCCCTCCGACTCATCGCCCTAACGCCGTATGGCAGCTGATGGACGTCGCCCCGACCGGGTGGCCGAGGCGATTCGCGAACAGGTCGCACGCTTCCTGACCGAAGGCGTCAAGGATCCGCGCATCACCGGCATCGTCACCGTCACGGCGGTGGAGGTCACGCGCGACCTCCGGCACGCCAAGGTCTTCGTGAGCATCATGGGCGACGACGCCCAGCGGAAGACCACCTTCGAGGGACTCGAGTCGCTCGCGTCGCACCTGCGCAGCAAGCTCGGCAAGTCCCTGCGCCTCCATGCCGCCCCCGAGATCGAGTTCAAGCTCGATCATTCGGTCGCGCACGCCGCGCGCATCGAATCGCTGCTGGCCCGGATCCGCGATGGCAGCGTGAACCCCGCGGATGTCGACGACCTCGACTGACGCGCTCGTCCTGGTGGACAAACCCGCCGGGGTCACCTCGTTCGACGCCGTCCGTGCCGTCACTCGCGCGATCGGGATTCGCAAGGCAGGGCACACCGGGACGCTCGACCCGTTCGCCACGGGGCTGCTCGTCGTCCTGACCGGCGCCGGAACGCGACTGATTCGCTTCGTACCGGGTGAGCCCAAGGTCTATCTCGCCACGATCCGGTTCGGCGAGGAGCGTGACACCGACGATCGCACGGGAACGGTCTCGCACGAGGCCGCGCTTCCTGAACGGGCGGCGGTCATGGCCGCGGTACCCTGCTTTGTTGGCACATTGAGCCAGGTGCCTCCCGACTATTCCGCCAAGAAAGTCGAAGGCCGACGGGCGTATGCGATGGCGCGCGGCGGGGCCCCCGCCGACCTCGCGCCCGTCTCCGTGCGCGTGGACGCCTGGGACGTCGTGTCACTGAGCTCGGACGCCATGGTCGCCCGCATCGCGTGTGGTGGCGGCACCTACATTCGTGCCCTCGCGCGGGACCTGGGGCGCGCGGTGGGATCGGCCGCGCACCTCGCTGAATTGCGACGGGAGCGATGCGGCCCATTTCATGTCGACCAGGCGACGACGCTGGAGCGTCTCCGCGAGGGCGACACCGGCGGGCGGCCGTTGACCGAAGCGTTAGGCGACGTGGCGCGCGAGGTCCTCGGCCCCGAGGAGACGGCTCGCGTAACGCACGGCATGACCGTGGTGGCGCGCGCTGCGGGCGAGCGCGCCTTGCTCGTCGACGGCGACGGGCACCTCCTGGCGGTCGCGCATCGCGCCGACGATCGGTGGCAACCGGACGTGGTACTCGCGCATGCGTGACCGGATCGACGCGAGCGGCCTGCCTCCCGACGTGCGGCGCACCGTCGTCACGGTCGGCTCCTTCGATGGCGTGCATCGCGGGCACCAGGTCGTGCTGGGCCAGCTCGCGCAGCGCGCGGCGGAGCGGGGTACCCGATCGGTGCTCGTGACCTTCGATCCGCATCCGCTGGAGGTCGTCAACCCGAGCGTCGCGCCGCACCTGCTGACCGTTGGAGACGAGAAGCTCGAGGTCCTGGCGGAAAGCGGCGTCGACTACGTGGCGGTGCTCCCCTTCACCCGTGCATTGGCCTCGCTCGATGCTGCGCAGTTCGTCGACCAGGTCCTCGTGGGCCGATTTCGCGTGGCGCACCTGCTCATGGGCCACGACCACGCGTTCGGGCGCAACCGGGCCGGCAATCCCGAGGTGCTCCGGGAGTTGGGGCAGACGCGAGACTTTTCCGTGGAGATCATCGCGCCGGTCACGGGGGACAGCGGTCAATCGGTCAGCTCGACCTTCATTCGCCGCGCGGTGGCGGGTGGGGACCTCGCTCACGCCCAGGAAGGGCTCGGTCGTCCGTATGCCGTGGGGGGACGCGTGAGTCATGGGGAAGCCCGCGGCCGCCTCCTCGGTTTTCCGACGATCAACGTGCCCCTCGAGTCCGAGCGGAAGCTGCTCCCGCCGCAGGGGGTCTACGCCGTTCGCGTCCAGTCTGCCCACGGGACGTTCGGCGGGATGATGAACCTCGGGCCGCGTCCCACGTTCGGGGACGCCGCCGTCTCCCTCGAAGTGCACCTTTTCGACGTGAGCGCCGATTTCTACGGAATGCGCGTGCGGATCGACTTCGTGTCCCGCCTCAGGGACATCGTGAAGTTCGATGGGGTGGATGCGCTGATCGCTCAGTTGCGCCGGGACGAAGTCGACGCGCGTCGTGTCCTGGCCCAGTAAGGCCACATCAGAGGCATGCAGCCCCAGCGGCGCCCGGCTCCATGCCCGCAACCCGCAGCAGCACCAGCCTTGAGAAACAAGCAACCAGCGTCCCCTCCGTTGACTCCCCCCCTCCTCTGGCCTAACCTTCAAAGCTCTGCAAACTTCCCCTCTCGTCGAGTTCCACCGCATGTCTAACCTGAAGTACCGACTGGGTTTGATCGCGGCGCTCATCATCGCGTCCGTGTGGACCTTGTTCCCGCGGACCGTGGTCGAGCGCGTCAAGCGTGATGGCGTCACCGTCTACGACACCGTGCGTCGCGTGCCCCTCAAGCGCGGCCTCGATCTCCAGGGCGGCATGCACCTCTCGCTCGAGGTCGACGAGTCCAAGCAGGTTGTCACCGACAAGAGCGACGCGCTCGATCGCGCGCTCAAGGTCGTGCGCAGCCGCATCGACCAGTTTGGTGTCTCCGAGCCGGTGGTGCAGAAGGTCGGCACCAACCGCATCATCGTCGAACTCCCCGGGATCGACGATCCGCAGCGCGCCGAGGACGTCGTGAAGGCGCAGGCCTTCCTGCAGTTCCAGATCACCGACGAGTCGAACTCGCTCGACAAGGTGTTGCCCCGCCTCGACCAGATTGCCCGCGACAAGGGCATCGGGCTCGCGGCGGCGACGCCCGAGCGCGATGCGCCCGTGCAGAAGGGCCTGGACCTCTTCACACAGAAGGACTCGACGTCGGCCACGGATACCACGAAGAAGGACAGCACCAGCGCGGTGCCGGGCCTCAACCCGACCGGTGGCGCCGTCTCCAAGCTCCTCGAGCGCGGCCAGCTGCCCGGTGAGTACTACGTGAGCGCCGCTAACGCGCCCACGCTCAAGACCTACCTCGAGATGCCGGAGATCCAGGCGGCGCTCCCGCCGGGACGCGAGCTCCTGTGGGGGAGCGACACGCTCTCGATCGGCGCCGCGCCCTACATGACGATCTACGTCGTCGATGCACGCCCGATCATCACGGGCGAGTACCTCGAGGACGCCAAGCCGAATCAGTCGGCCATCGAGGGCACGATCGTCGAGTTCCGCTTCAACAACGAGGGCGGCCGACGCTTCCGCTCCGAGACCGGGAAGCATGTGCAGGACTACATGGCCATCGTCCTCGACGACAAGGTCATGGGGCGTCCGCCCGTGATCATCCAGGCCATTGGCGCTCGCGGGCAGATCACGATGGGGCAGGGACGGAGCCTGCAGGAAGCGCAGGACCTCGCGCTCGTCCTGCGCGCCGGCTCGCTCCCCGTGCCGCTCAAGGTGGCCGAGGTGCGTTCCATTGGCGCGTCGCTCGGCCAGGACTCCATCAACAAGGGCATGCTCGCGATGGTCATCGCGGTGGCGGCAGTCATCGCCATCATGATTGGCTACTACAAGTTCTCGGGGACGCTCGCGGTTGCCGCGCTCATCCTCTTCGTGCTGTTCACGATGGCGGTGCTCGCGGGCTTCAACGCCGTGCTCACCCTCCCGGGGCTGGCCGGCCTCGTGCTCTCGGTGGGTATCGCGGTCGACGCGAACGTGCTGATCTTCGAGCGCATACGCGAGGAACTCGACCGCGGCAAGACCGTGCGCACCTCGATTGACGAGGGCTTCAAGCACGCGTGGTCCGCCATCATCGACACGTCCGTTGCCACGGTGCTCACCGCGGCCGTGCTCTACCAGTACGGCACGGGCCCGGTGAAGGGCTTTGCCGTGACCCTCATTGCCGGTATCGGCGCCTCGCTCTTCTGCGCGGTGTTTGTCACTCGCACCTTCTACATGGTCTGGCTGGCGCGCACCAAGAACGCCCAGACGCTGAGCATCTGATGATTCGCATCTTTCACAACACCAAGTTCGACTTCATCAAGTGGTGGCGCGTCGCGGCCATCTCGACGCTGGCCTTCATCATGCTGGGCCTGGCGAGCTTCGCGTTCCGCGGCTCCGTGAACTACAGCATCGACTTCACAAGCGGCACCCTGATGCAGGTCCGCTTTGACGCACCCATCGACGACGCAGAGCTGCGCGCCACGCTCGATGCCGGAGGGATCCGCGGTGCGGAGATTCAACGCTTCGGCGGTCCCACCGAGTACACGATCCGTGCCCAGGAATCCGAGGGGGTGACGGCAGGTGACACCTCCTCCACCAGCGCCGTGGCGACGCGCATCCGCGCGGCGCTCGACGGGAAGTACGGCGCGGCGGGCTACATCGCCGAGAAGACCGAGGTGGTGGGTCCCAAGGTCGGGGCCGAGCTGCGCACGGGCGCGATGATCGCCATGGTGCTCGCCTCCTTCGTCACGCTCTGTTACCTCGCGTTCCGCTTCGAGTGGCGCTTCGGCCTGGCCGCCGTGCTGTCCACCGCGCATGACGTGCTGGTCACCTTCGCGTTCATCAAGCTGTTCAACGTCGAGGTCTCGCTGGTGGTCGTTGGCGCGATCCTCACCCTGCTCGGCTACTCGGGCAACGACACGATCATCATCTTCGATCGCGTGCGTGAGAACCTGAAGAAGGGGCGGAAGCAGCCGTTGTACGACACGCTCAACGAGTCGATCAACGAAACGCTGCCGCGCTCCGTGCTCACGCATACCACGACATTGGCAGCCACGGTCACCCTCCTGATGTTTGCCGGCGAGGTGCTGCGCCCGTTCGCCATCGTCATGACGTTCGGCGTCTTCGTGGCGACGTTCTCGTCGATCTACGTCGCGTCCCCGGTGCTGCTCTGGATCGAGCGCAAGTTCCCGCGGATGGTGACCGACAAGGCGCACGCGTCGCGCCAGAGCGCGCTCGCCGTGTCCGAGGCCGAACGTCCCACCAAGCGACCAACTCCGCCCCCGCCCACGCCCCCTGCACCCGGCGCGCGACGGGCGACCTCGCGATAGTTCCACGGACCGCCGCCTCGCGCGGCGGTCTGCGTATCCTCCCGTGCCGTCTTTCATCGACAGCCATACCCACCTCGCCGACCCCGCGTTCGACGAGGATCGCGAGGCGGTCATCGCACGCGCGCGCGAGGCCGGCGCCCTCGCCCTCGTCTCGATCGGCGAGTCGTTAGGCGCCGCCGATCGCTCCGAGGCGATCGCGACGGCGCACCCGGGGTTCGTGGCCTGGACGGCAGGCGTGCATCCCTCTGAGGCGGCGACGTACGATCCCCAGCACGATCCCGCGCGCCTTCGGGCCCACATCGCCCGTGGCGCGGTGGCGGTCGGGGAATGTGGCCTGGATGGGACGTACGATCACGCACCCCTGCCGCTGCAGCGCCGCGCGTTCGCGGAGCAACTGGTGATCGCCCGCGACACCGGGCGCCCCGTCGTGGTGCACACACGTCAGGCGGTGGATGACACCATGGCCATGGTGCGTGAGGCCGGCCAGGCGGGCGTGAGGGGCATCCTGCATTGCTTCACCGGCCCCCTCGCGCTCGCTGAGGTGGGGATCGCCGCCGGGTGGTACATCTCGTTCAGCGGCGTCATCACGTTCAAGCGCTGGGCCGATGACGACCTCATTCGCCTCGTGCCGTCGGATCGCCTGCTCGTGGAGACCGACGCGCCATACCTCGCGCCCGTGCCCTTCCGCGGCAAGCGCAACGAGCCCGCGCATATCGTCCGCACCCTTGGAGCGGTCGCCCGGGCACGGGGCATGGACGTCGAGGAGATGGGCCGAGTGACGTCGCGCAACGCTGCGGTCTGTTTCGGACTGGCGGTCACAGTTCCCTGACCGTACAATCCGCGCCGCTGGTCACCCGCCCATCCGCCTGCACCGACGGCCTCCCATCATGACCTTTCCGTCCGACATAGAGATCGCGCAACAGGCCCGGCTACGCCCCATCGTGGACGTCGCCGCCGAGTTGGACCTGACGCCGGACGATCTCGACCTCTACGGGAAGTACAAGGCCAAGATCCCGCTCGAGATCACGCAGCGCCCCGCGCGCGGGCGTCTCGTGCTCGTCACCGCGATCAACCCCACGGCGGCCGGGGAGGGGAAGACCACCACGTCGGTCGGCCTCGCGCAGGCGTTCCGTCGTTTGGGCAAGCGCACCGCGCTCTGCATTCGCGAACCCAGCCTCGGGCCGGTGTTCGGCGTGAAGGGTGGAGCGGCGGGTGGGGGCTACTCGCAGGTCCTGCCCATGGAGGACATCAACCTCCACTTCACCGGCGACTTCCACGCCATCTCGTCGGCGCATGCGTTGCTCGCGGCGATGATGGACAATCATCTGCAGCAGGGCAACGCGCTCAACCTCGATCCTCGTCGCATCACGTGGCCGCGCACGATCGACATGAACGATCGCGCGCTTCGCAAGGCGGTCATCGGTCTTGGTGGACCGGCGGAAGGTGTCGTGCGCGAAGAGCGCTGGGTGATCATCCCCGCCAGCGAAGTGATGGCGATCGTCGCGCTCGCGACGTCGTTCGAGGACCTCGAAGCGCGTCTCGCGCGCATCATCGTCGGCTCGACCTACGGCGCGTCGCGCACGCCCGTGCGTGCAGGAGACCTCAAGGCGTCGGGGGCGATGGCCATGCTGCTCAAGGACGCCATTCGGCCGAACCTCGTGCAGACGCTCGAGGGCGGTCCGGCCTTCGTGCATGCGGGTCCATTTGGCAACATCGCGCACGGCTGCAACTCGATCCTCGCCACGCGAGCCGGGCTCGCCCTCGCCGACAT
>JACMLI010000587.1 GCA_014379705.1 Gemmatimonadaceae bacterium | reverse complement strand
GCTCACCGTGGCCATTCGCCGCTTTCGGCGGGGGGACGTGGATCTGGGTTAGGCTCGGACTGAACGTCCGAGGGCCTACCATCCCCCCGGCGAACCGGACATTTTTTCATGTCATGAGCAGCCCGATCTATCTGGACTACGCCGCCACGACCCCGGTCCGACCCGAGGTGCTGGAGGCGATGCTGCCCTTCTTCGGGCCGCGTTTTGGCAACCCGTCAAGCGTGCACCGTTGGGGCCGTGAGGCCCGTACGGCCCTCGACGAGGCCCGGGAGCGCGTGGCGAAGTGCCTTGGCGCCCTCCCCGACGAGCTCTGCTTCACTTCAGGGGGCACCGAAGGGGACAACCTTGCCCTGCTCGGCTCGTGGCGTGCAGTCCGCCACACACGGCCAGCAGTGGTCAGTACGCCGATCGAGCACAAGGCCGTGCTCGCCGCGGTGCACCAGGTGCAGAAGGAGGGCGGCGAGGAGCGCCTCGTGGAGATGAACGCCGACGGCATGGTCGTCCCCGCGAGCTACGACGCGTTGGTCGATGGATCGGTGGCGGTCGTCAGCGTCATGTGGGTGAACAACGAGGTCGGGGTCATCCAGGACATCCCCACCCTGGCAGCCATCGCCAAGGAGCGCGGCGCGCTGTTCCACACCGATGCCGTGCAGGCGTTCGGCAAGGTGAAGTTCGACCTCAAGGCGCTGCCCGTCGACTACCTCACGATTTCCGGCCACAAGATCGGCGCGCCCAAGGGCATCGGCGCGATGTTCATCCGCCGTGGCACTCCGCTGGAACCGCTGATGCACGGCGGGGCGCAGGATCGTGGACGCCGCCCGGGCACCGAGAACGTGGCCATGGCCGTCGGCCTGGCCCTTGCCGCGGAACTCACGCTCGCCGAGTGCGATGCGGAGTGTACACGCCTGGGGCGGCTGCGGGACGGATTGGAAGCCGCGCTGCTCGAGAAGATCCCAGACGCCGTCGTGCACAGCCGCGGCGCGGCCCGCGCGCCCCACATCCTCAACATCTCCGTCCCCGGCACGAACAGCGAGGCGATGCTCATGGCGCTCGATCTCCGCGGCGTCGCGTGCTCGGGCGGCTCCGCGTGCCAGAGTGGAAGCATCTCGCCGTCGCACGTGCTGTCGGCGATGGGTGTGGCGCCTTCGCTCGCCAGCGCTGCCATTCGCCTCTCGCTCGGTAGCCTTACCAGCGAAGCCGACGTGGCGCGCGTTGCCGAGGTCTACCCCGCGCTCGTGAACAAGGCACGGCGACTCAGCGGAGTGGCGTAGCATGCAGGAGCGAGTGCTCATGGCGATGTCCGGGGGCGTCGACTCCTCGGTCGCAGCGGCCCTGCTGGTCGAGCAGGGCTTCGACGTCGTGGGCGCCACCATGAAGCTCTTCTGCCACGGCGACGAGGTCCCCGACCGACCCTGCTGCTCGCTGGACTCGGTGAACGACGCGCGCCGCGTCTGCCAGGGGCTCGGCATTCCGCATTATGTGCTCAACCTCGAGACGCGCTTCGGGGAGGACGTGATCGACAACTTCGTGCAGGAGTACGCGGCGGGACGCACCCCGATTCCCTGCGTGCGCTGCAACACCTTCACCAAGTTCCGCGACCTCCTGCGCAAGGCCGACGCGATCGACGCGCGCTATATCGCGACTGGGCACTACGCCCGCATGGCAAACGGCGAGTTGCATCGGGGCCTCGATCCCGACAAGGACCAGACGTACTTCCTGTGGGGGATTGACCGGGCCGTGCTCGCGCGCATGATCCTTCCCGTCGGCCACCTCACGAAGGCCGAGACGCGTCGCATAGCGCACCAGCAGGGGCTCGAGGTGGTGGCGGAGAAGGTGGAGAGCCAGGACATCTGTTTTGTGCCCGATGGCGACCACACGAAGATCATTGCCCAGCGGCTCGGTGCCGACACGTCTTCGCTCTCGACTGGCCCGGTGCTTCACGTCGACGGTCGCGTGCTTGGGGAGCACCACGGCTATGCGCGCTACACGATCGGCCAGCGCCGTGGGCTTCCGGGGGGCTTTGCCGAGCCGATATATGTGGTCGAAATCCGGCCGGAGACCCGGGCAGTGGTCGTGGGGCCTCGCGAGGCATTGTTAGGCAGCGGCGTGGTGGCCGGCGAGGTGAACTGGCTCGTCGATCCCCTCGGAGTCGGCGCGCGCGTGCAGGTCCGCGTGCGACATCGCTCTCCCGTCGCGGCAGCGGAGATCGTACGCATGGACGGTGCCGAGGTGGAGTTCGCGCTCGACGAACCCGTCTCGGCCATCGCACCGGGCCAGTCCCTCGTGATGTACGACGGCGACCGCGTGCTCGGCGGCGGCTTCATCGCGCGTTCCGCGGGCGTCCGGGGCGCACTGCCGATCCACGCGGCCTGAGTGGACCAGGTAGACGGGGTGGACGAGATGGACGAGATGGACGAGTAACCGAAGGGCGAGAAGACTCATCGTCTCCTCGCCCTTTACCGTGCTACTACTCGTCCATCTCGTCTATCTCGTCTATCTCGTCTATCTCGTCCCCCTACGCGTTCCTGTCCGCGCACCCCGTGAAGCCCGCGTTATTCCGCTCGGCGTTCGACGGAATCAGGTTTACGTCCGTGCCGTACTGCCCACCCTTGAAGTACGCGCCCGTGGGAAACACGGTCTCGGCGTTGCGGCCGTACTGACGAATCAGGCGGCGCATGTCACCGATGCGGTGTGCGGTGAGCCAGGTCCAGAAGGCGCGCTCGCGGAAGAGCATGTCCACTCGCGCGGCCTGCGTGCCCGGATCCGTCAGCGGCGTGAGGTCGGTACGCGTCGCGCGCGCGCCGTTCAGGAATCCGAGGAAGGCGTTCACGTTGTTGGCGGCAAGGGCCGCCTCCGCCTGGATCAGGCGAGCCTCGATGCCACCGGCGAGTTCGACCGGCGAGTCACCGAGCAGGTACTTGGTCGGGCGAATCTGCGGCGATCCATCCTGGCCGGCCTTGGGCGCCGGGTCGAAGGAGATCCGGGGATCGTTGGCGCTCAGATAGTCGAGCCCCGTGCCGCCTTCGCGGTTCACGACGCCAAAGTTCGGCGTCGCGACCATCCAGTCGAACACGTCATTGATGATCGTGGTCTTGGAATGCTGGACCATGTACGTGTACGTGTTGGGGACGTTCGCGACCAGCGCGGCCGCCGCGGCATACTGCGTGGTGCCCTGGTTCATGAGCGTGCGGGCCTTGCCGATCGCGATCAGGTTGCGCGTGGAAGCGTCCGACGCCGGCGCCAGCCCGAGCGCCGAATCGAAGGACGCGATCGCACGCGTGTAGAGCTGCGCGTTCGTGAGGTTGACCGTCTGCGGATCCGCATCGTCCGCGTTGCCGATCGGCACGCCGTTGCAGTAATGCTCTGCCGTCAGGGTATAGACATACGCTTCCAGCGCTTGCAACACGGCCATCTGCGTGTTGGTGGTCGCACCTGGCGTTCCGTACTGGGCCAGCGCCTTTCGCGCGCGGATCAACTGGGTCTGCGCGGTCCCGACGAGCGACCAGACGGTGGACGGGAAGGTGTTCTCGTTCACGCCGCGGCTGTCGACGTGTTCGGTGCCACCGCGATGTGAGGTCATCTCGTCGGTGAGCAGCCCGCTCATGATGTTCAGGCCGACACCGCCGCCGGCGTTGTCACCGGAGTACAGGTTGGCAAAGTTGCCGAGCGCAGAGACGCGGAGGGCGGCCGCGCCCGTGGGGCTCGCGGCGGCTTCCGGCGTGATCTGGTCGGGGGTGTTCACGGCCAGCAACTCATCACGACTGCAGGCAGCGAGCAAGGCGGACACTGCAAGGGCGGTCAGCGTCCGCCCGGCGCGCGTCCGAAGATGCATGCGATTCATGCGTGGTTCCTCGTGGTGTGCGTGGGAGACGGGGTCAGATACCGATGTTGACACGGGTGATCCAGTACCGCAGGAGCGGTGGTGAGAAGAAGTCGTTGTTGCCGCCACCGGTGTTCTGGACGGAGCTGTTCGCCTCGGGATCGATGCCCGGGTACTTGGTCCACGGCACGCCCAGGTTGCGGCCACTGAACACGATGTTGATGCTGCGGCTCTTCAGGTATTGCGTCGACAGCCGCTCCGGGAGCTGGTAGGCGACGGACAGCTCACGGAAGCGGATGAAGTCGTTCTCGACGAACGTGCCCCAGATCGTGCGCTTCGCCGGCGAGTTCGCCGCGACGGCGCGTGCCTGCCACTCCAGCGGTGCCGTCGGGTCGTTGACCTCACGGCAGTTGCCCGTGCCGACGCAACGCTGGTTGAAGTAGCCCCACTGGTTCCAGAACTTGCCGCGATAGTCGAACAGCGCATTGAACCGCAGCCGGTTGTTGAAGAACCCGACCGTGTTGTTCAGGCCCGCTTCGTTCTGC
>JACMLI010000586.1 GCA_014379705.1 Gemmatimonadaceae bacterium | reverse complement strand
CTGCCCATGACCTCGTGGTGCGTGGGGGGACAGTCTTCGACGGGCGCGGCGGGGCCGGGCGCGTGCTCGATGTCGCGGTGCGCGCGGGACGCATCACCGCGGTCGGCCCCTCGCTTCCAGGGAAAGGCCGGGATGAGATAGATGCGCGCGGGCTCGCCGTCTCACCGGGCTTCATCGACATCCATTCGCATGGGGACGGTTCTCTGGGGGAGGACCCACGTGCGGAATCGGTGATCCGGCAGGGGATCACGACGATCATCGTTGGACAGGACGGGTCATCGCGTGGCGACGATCCCGGCGACCTCACGCCATGGCGCCAGCGGCTCGAGGCCGCGCGTCCCGCCGTGAACGTGGCGACGATGATCGGCCTGGGCACCGTGCGTGGCGCCGTCGTCGGTAACGCGGATCGGCCAGCCACCGCCGCCGAGCTTCAACGCATGGTGTCGATGGTGACGCGCGCCGTGGCTGCCGGTGCTTGCGGCGCGTCGTCAGGGCTCGAGTACACGCCCGGCGCGTTCGCGAGTCGCGAAGAACTCATTGCGCTCTGCCGACCACTCGCCTCCAAGGGACTTGTTTACGCGACGCATATGCGCAATGAGGACGACCGCCTCCTCGATTCGATCGACGAATCGATCGCCGTGGCGGCCGGCGCGAAGTGCGGACTCCAGGTCTCGCACCTCAAGACGCAGGGACCGCGCAACTGGGGACGCCTCGACGACGCCTTCGCCCGGATCCAACGCGCGAAAGCTGGCGGCATGGACATCGCGTTCGACCGGTATCCGTACATCGCCTACCAGACCGGCCTCACCAACCTGTTCCCGGTGTGGAGCCGCGATGGCGGGACCGACGGCTTCCTGATGCGCCTGGCCGATCCCGTGGTGAACGGTCGCATCCGCGCCGAGACATTGGCCAAGGTCGAGCTCATCGGCGGGTGGGACAACGTCATGATCGCGTCGGTGCGTGCCGCCGAGGATCGTGCCGCCGAGGGAAGGCGACTGGGCGCGTACGCCGCGTCGTCAGGCACCGATCCCTACGAGTTGACCGTCGCGATGCTGCGCCGGAACAATGGCAGCATCGGGATGGTGGGCTTTGCGATGAGCGAGGAGAACCTTGATCGCATCCTCGCACATCCGCTCGGGATGGTGTGCAGCGACGGCGGTGCGTACGCCGTGGAGGGTCCGACGCGGCGGGGCAGCCCGCACCCACGCGGTGGCGGCTCCTTTCCGCGCGTGCTTGGCCGGTACGTGCGCGAGCGCAAGGCGCTCACCCTGGAACAGGCAATCCACAAGATGACGGCGTTCCCGGCGTCGCGCGCGCAGCTCCGCGATCGTGGCACGATTGCGGTCGGGCAGTCCGCGGACCTCGTCGTGTTCGACGCGTCGCGCGTGGCAGACATGGCGACCTACGACCAGCCGTTCCAGTATCCGGTCGGCATCACCCTCGTGGTGGTGAATGGCCAGGTCGCCATGCGCGACGGAGCGCGCCAGCCCACGCACGTCGGCCGACCGCTCGTTCCCGCTCCCTGAACCCGGGGTCGACATGCCGCCTGCGCGCCGCCGCATCGCACTGACAGCGTCCCTCCTCGGTGCGCTGGCGGTCACGCCCGGTGCCCTTGCTGCGCAGGTTGCCCCAGTCACGGTGGACGTGACGGTGACCGAAGGCACGTCGATGTCGGTGGCGGCGACCCGTGACGGCCGGATGCTCGCGCTCGATCTGCAAGGGAGCATTTGGGTGCTCCCGGTGAGCGGCGGCGTCGCGACGCGCGTGACGGACGAGTACAACGATGCGCGGCAGCCCACGTGGTCGCCAGATGGCCGCACGATCGCGTTCCAGGGATTTCGCGACGGCGGCTACGACATCTGGGCGGTCAACGTGGACGGGACCAGGTTGCGGCAGCTCACCTCCGGGCCGTACGACGATCGCGAGCCGGTGTGGTCCGCCGACGGGCGCCTGGTCGCCTTCTCGTCGGACCGGGGCGGCAACTACGACATCTGGGTCCTGGTGGTGGCGACGGGTGAGCTGCGCCAGGTCACGAAGGACCGCGGCGAGGACTACATGCCCACGTTCTCCCCCGATGCCGACGAGATCGCGTTCGTCGGCACGCGGAAGGGTGCGCCCGGTGTGTTCGCCATTCAGCTGTCGACGGGGGCGGAGCGCGCGGTGACGACCGTCCCGGGCCGCTACGATGCGCCGTCGTGGGGGGCTGAGGGCACCATCGTGGTGCACAACACCACGCAGGGTGGAAGCCGCCTCGAGGTGATGGGGCAATCGCTCACGGGGGACGAGAACGCATTCGCCTTCCGCGCCGGCTGGCTCGCGCCAGACGAGATCGTGTACGTCTCCGACGGTCGGATCCGGCGCCGTGCCGTGCGTGGCGGGGCGCCGCGCACGATCGAGTTCTCCGCGACCCTGCGGGTGACGAAGGCCTCGTACACGCCCCGCGTGCGCGACGTGCACTCGCGCGCGCGAAAGCGCGCGCTGGGCATCGTCGCACCGGCGATCTCGCCGGACGGGCGGCAGGTGGCATTCGCCGCGTTAGGCAACCTGTACGTGATGCCGGTGGGCGGGGTGCCGGGGAAGGTCACGGACGACGCGGCGATGGACACCGAGCCGGCGTGGTCCCCCGATGGTCGCTACATCGCCTGGTCTTCCGACCGGGCGGGAACCACGCTGCTCGACCTGTGGATCCACGACACGCAGAGCGGCGAGTCGCGCCAGCTCACGCGTGAGGCAACGTCGGCGATGGGGGCGTCGTGGTCTCCCGACGGGACGAAGATCGCCTTCCTGGACGTGGACGGGATCTGGCGACGCGCCAGCGTGTCGGTGGTGGACGTGGCGAGTGGCCGCGTGACGGAGGTCCATCCCTCGTTGTTCGGGCCCGGCTCGCCGACATGGTCGGCCGATGGCAAGCGCGTGATGGTGGCGGCGCTCTTTGCGTATTCGTCGCGTTTTCGCGAGGGGACGAACCAGCTCCTGTCGATCCCGGTCGGTGGAGGCGAACCCGCGGTGTACACGCCGGTGTCGCATCTCTCGATCGACTCCCGTGTGGGCGCCGGGCCGGCCTGGTCGCCCGACGGCACTCGACTTGCCCTGATCTATGAGGGCGTGCTGGCGACAGTGCCGGTCGATCGCCACGGCAGGCCGACGGGCCCGCCGCGGCGCCTGACGAGCGAAATCGCCCACGCGCCGTCGTGGACCGGGGATGGGCGCCGGCTCCTGTACGAGTCCAACGACCGGCTGCGCCTCCTCGACGTGGAGACGGGCGTGGTGCGGGACGTTCCCGTCGCCCTGTCCTACGCACCCGCCGTACCCACCGGACGCGTCCTCGTGCACGCGGGTCGCCTGGTCGACGGACGCCACGACGTCGTGCGCACGGACGTCGACCTCGTGCTCAACGGCAATCGCATCGAGCGCGTGGCGTCGCACGCGTCGCATCCGGCCGGGATGCGCGTGGTGGATGCGTCCGGGCTCACGGTCATGCCGGGCCTGATCGAATACCACACGCACCTGCAAAAGGACCTTGGCGCCGCGGCAAACCGGGCGTATCTCGCATTTGGTATCACCACGGTACGAAGTCCGGGCGGCACGCCCTACGAGGCCGTCGAGGACCGTGAGGCCGTGGATGCCGGCGTGCGACCGGGCCCGCGCCTGTTCGTCACGGGCTACCTCATGGAGTGGAACCGCGTCTACTACAAGATGGCGGTGGCCGTGTCGAGCCCCGCGCACCTCGACCTCGAGCTGCAGCGCGCGAAGGCCCTGCAGTTCGACATGCTCAAGAGCTACGTGCGCATGCCGGACCTGCAGCAGAAGCGCATCGTGGAGTTCGCACACGCGATGGGGGTGCCCGCGTCCTCGCACGAGGTGTTTCCCTCGACGCTGAGCGGGATCGACAACACGGAGCACACCACCGGAACGAGCCGCCGCGGCTACTCGCCGAAGGCCGCGACGCTCCAACGATCGTATGCCGACGTGGCGAGCCTGTTCGCGGCGTCCGGCGTCCCGCTGACGCCGACCCTCGCGCTGAGCGGGGGTGGCTTGCGTCGGCTGATCGAAAAGGACAGCGCGCTCATGACCGATCCACGGTTCCGGCTGTACCCGCCGTGGCTTCAGGCCCAGCTCGCGGCGGGAGGGGGCGCACCTCCCGGGACCGTCGATGGCGCTGCCGGTGGGCGCATGGTGCTTGGCCTCATGCGTGCCGGGACGCGCATTGTCGCGGGGACCGACACACCGAACGCCGCGACCCTGCACGGGGAATTGCTGTCGTACGTGATGGCCGGCATGACCCCGTTCGAGGCGTTACGCACTGCCACCGTGAACAGCGCCGCCATGCTTGGGTTGGACGCGGGGACGATCGAGACTGGCAAGCTCGCCGACCTCGCGATCGTCAACGGAAATCCACTCGAAGACATCACGGCGACGACGCGCGTGCGGTACACGATCGCGAACGGGCGCGTGTTCGACGTCAGGGAGCTCGTGAGACCATGAGATGGACCTGGGCCCTGCTGCTCACCCTCGCCGTCGCGCCCCGGGCCGATGCGCAGTTCCGGACGCGGGCGCGGTCGTCGCCACGACCCAACATCATCTTCATCTTCACCGACGATCACGCCGTCAATGCCATCAGCGCCTATGGCGGGCGCTACAACCAGACGCCCCACCTCGACCGCATCGCGCGCGAGGGCATGCTGTTCAAGAGCGCGTTCGTCACCAACGCCATCTGCGGTCCGAGCCGCGCGACGGTGCTCACGGGGCAGTTCGGGCACCTGAACGGCGTGCCAACGAACAACGACTCGCTGCACCCGACGACGCTGACCTTCCCCAAACTGTTGCGTGCTGCCGGCTACCAGACGGGCCTGATCGGCAAGTGGCACCTCTGGACGCGGCCCGAGGGCTTCGACCACTTCGAGATCCTGCGCGACCAGGGCACGTACTACAATCCCCTGTTCTACCGGCCGACGGACACGGTGACCGTCGAGGGGTACACGACCGACATCATCACGGACCGGGCCCTCGCCTGGATCGAGCAGCGCGACACGCAGAAGCCGTTCCTGCTCATGTTCCAGCACAAGGCGCCACACCGCCCCTGGGACCCCGGACCGAACCACCTCGACCAGGACCGGCAGCGCTACTTCCCCGAGGCCTATTCGCTGTTCGACGACTACGCCACGAGAGGCCGGCCGGCACGCGAGCAGGAGATGATGATCGGCCGGCACCTCAACGACCGCGACCTCAAGTTCACTCCTCCCCCGGAGCTGTCTCCGACGCAATTGGAACGGTGGAATCGCACGTACGATCCGCTCAACGCCGCCTTCCGCGACTCCGCACTCACCGACAGCGCGCTCGTGCGCTGGAAGTTCCAGCGGTACCTCGGCGACTATCTCCGTACGGTGCAGTCCGTGGACGACAACGTCGGCCGACTGCTCAACTACCTCGACGACACTGGCCTCGCCCAGAACACCATCGTCATCTATTCGTCCGACCAGGGGTTCTTCCTCGGCGAGCACGGCTGGTTCGACAAGCGCTTCATGTATGAAGAGTCGATGCGCACGCCGCTCATGATCCGATGGCCCGGCGTCGTGCAGCCTGGCACGGTGAGCGATGACCTCGTCCAGAACCTCGACTACGCCGAGACGATGCTGGAAATGGCGGGGGTGGGCGTGCCTGCGGCGATGCAGGGCCGAAGCCTCGTCCCGCTACTGCGCGGCCAGCGGCCGGCCGATTGGCGCAATGCGCTCTACTACCAGTACTACGAATATCCCGGCTGGCACATGGTCCGGCGTCATTACGGCGTGCGCACCAACCGCTTCAAGCTCATTCACTTCTATGAAATCGACGAGTGGGAGCTCTATGACCTCAACCGTGATCCGCACGAGTTGAACAATGTCTACGCGCTTCCCGATTACAAACGCACGGTGTATTCCATGAAGCGACGCCTCACGCAGCTCCGCGAGCAGTACAAGGTGCCTGCCGTCGATGCCGTGCCCTATGCCCCGCGGGAGGGTCGATGATGGACCCGCGCAGCGATGCCAAGGTGCTCAGCTCCTGGCACGTGAATGCCGACGCGTGGACGCGCGCCGTGCGCGATCGCCGCATCGAGAGTCGCAAGCTCGTGACCGATGCGGCGATCGTGGAGGCGGTGCTGGCGCTCCACCCTGCCACGATGCTCGACATCGGGTGCGGCGAGGGATGGCTCGTGCGCACTCTCGGTCCCCACGGCATCCGCGGGACCGGACTAGACGCCGTGCCCGCACTCATTGAACAGGCGACGCGCGCAGGCGGCGGTGACTTCCACGTCGCGACGTACGAAGCCATCGCGGACGGCGCGTTCACCACGACGGTTGACGTCGTGGTCGCGAACTTCTCGTTGATCGGCGACGACGCGGTGTCGCGCATGCTGCGGCGCGTGCCCACCCTGCTGGCCGCTGGAGGTGCCCTCGTCATCCAGACCTTGCACCCGATGGTCGCGTGCGGGGACCATCCCTACGTCGACGGCTGGCGCGACGGTTCGTGGGCCGGTTTCTCCGACGACTTCACCGATCCCGCGCCCTGGTACTTCCGCACGCTTGCCAGCTGGATCGCGCTCCTTGGGGACTGTGGCATGCCGCGCGTGCGAATCGCGGAGCCGCTGCATCCCACCACGCACAAGCCGGCGTCGCTCATCCTCGTTGCTGAAGCTGGCTAGGGCCAGCGAGGGTCGGTAACATATCCGCGTTGCAGATCACGCGCGTCGGTCACCGGCTCGAGCCGGGACGAGCGGTGCGCAGAAACCGGAGATGTTGCATGACCTTCAGGCATGTTCGATGGCGTGCCGCGGCGTTGGTCTTCGCGGCGCTCGTCCCGGTCGCCGGCG
>JACMLI010000585.1 GCA_014379705.1 Gemmatimonadaceae bacterium | reverse complement strand
GACGTCGCGCTACCTCACCGACCTGCTACGCAAGCAGGGCTTCGCGGTCAGGCAGAACGTGTACGGACTTCCCACCGGATGGGTCGCAACCTGGGGCAGCGGCAAGCCCGTCATCGCACTTGGCTCCGACATCGACGCCATTCCCCAGGCGTCGCAGAAGCCGCGCGTCGCGTATCACGATCCGCTCGTTCAGGACGCGCCCGGACATGGGGAGGGCCACAACTCCGGCCAGGCCGTCAACATCACGGCGGCCATCGTCCTGAAGCGCATCATGCAGCGCGACAAGCTGCCGGGAACGATGGTGCTCTGGCCCGGCGTTGCCGAAGAGTTGCTCGGCGCGAAGGCGTGGTTCGTTCGTGACGGCCTCTTCAAGGATGTCGACGCGGTGATTTTCAGCCATGTCGACAGCGACTTCTCCACCTCGTACGGCGCTCCCACCGGGACGGGGCTCGTCAGCGTCGAGTACACGTTCGAAGGCGAGACGGCGCACGCCGCCGGGGCACCCTGGCGCGGGCGCAGCGCGCTCGATGCCGTGGAGCTGCTCAACGCCGCCTGGAATTTCCGGCGCGAGCATCTGCGGCCGCAGCATCGCGTGCACTACGTCATCCGCAACGGCGGCGATCAGCCTAACGTGGTCCCGCGTCGCGCGAGCGTCTGGTATTTCCTGCGTGAGACGGATCACCCGCACATCAGTGCCCTCTTCGCCGCGGGAGACACGCTCGCCCGCGCAGCCGCGATGATGTCGGGCACGAAGCTCGCCGAGACCCGCGTGCTCGGGGCCGCGTGGCCGCGTCACTTCAACCGGCCGCTGGCCGAAGCGATGCACGCCAACATCCGGAAGGTAGGGATGCCGACGTGGAGCACCGCGGACGTGACGCTCGCGCGAGCCGTGCAGCGGGAGGTTGCCGGCCGGGTCCGCGGACTCGACACCGCGGTGGCAGACATCGGCACTGGCGTCAGCCCCGACCAAAACCCGGGCGGCGGATCGGACGACATTGGGGACGTGTCCTGGGTCGTTCCCACGATCACCCTGCGATACCCCTCCAACATTCCTGGACTCCCAGGGCATCACTGGTCGAATGCGATCGCGATGGCGACTCCCATCGCTCACAAGGGCGCGACGGCCGGCGCGAAGGCGATGGGGATGACGGTTCTCGACCTCATCGCGTCGCCAGCGCTCGCGGATAGCGCGTGGGCGTACTTCCGGGACGTGCAGACGAAGGAGGTGAAGTATGCGCCCGTCATTCGCCCGACCGATAAGCCACCGATAGAAATGAACGAGTCGGTGATGGCCCGCTTCCGCCCGGCGATGCGCCGCTTCTACTACGACCCCACTCGCCACCGCACGTATCTCGAGCAGTTGGGGATCGCCTATCCAACGATTCGGCCCGACAGCGCGCGACCGCGCTGATGTCGCTCTTGCGTCTCGTTTGGCGGGCGCTTATATAGGCCGCCGTTACAGATCCGTGACCGCGCCGGATCCGACGCTCGCATTGGATACCATGCGCGCACCCAATCGTGCGCGCCGCCGTGTTCGAGTACCCGAACCCTGCTACCGTCGCGCCGGAGGCGGGGTTCGACCCCTCGGCATCGACTGACTGTCCACCAAAACCCGGTACACGTCGTTATGAAAAAAAGCCTACTCCTGGTGTTGACGGGGCTGTCCCTGGTCGTCGCTCGAGCTGCTGCGCAGGAAAAGGTGGTGACTGGTGCCGTAACGAGCGAGCAGGGCTCTC
This sequence comes from Gemmatimonadaceae bacterium, assembly GCA_014379705.1. Lineage (GTDB taxonomy): Bacteria > Gemmatimonadota > Gemmatimonadetes > Gemmatimonadales > Gemmatimonadaceae > RBC101. Next base: position 1,117 of record JACMLI010000585.1, on the reverse strand, counting down.
CGTTGGCCGGTGTGTCGGTCGTCATCAGAGGCACAGGCAGAGGCACCTCCAGTAACAGCGAGGGAAACTATTCCATTCGCGTCGCGGAGGGCCAAGCGCTGCAGTTCAGGATCATCGGGCACGCTCCAGAAGAGCGCGTCGTGGGCGCTGACAATGTCATCAACGTCCAGCTTCGACGGGTGGCCACGACGCTCGATGCAGTGGTGGTGACGGCGTTAGGTCAGACCACCGCGCAACGGGCCCTGGGAACCGCTCAGCAGAGCGTCCAGGGCGCCGATATCGCCGAGACGCAACGATCGAATTTCATCAATGCGTTGCAGGGGCGTGTCGCCGGTGTCGAAGTGACGAGCAGCTCGGGCGTTCCCGGAGCGTCGTCGTCGATCACCATCAGGGGGGTCAGCTCCCTCAGTAGCAGCAATCAGCCGCTGATGATCATCGATGGCCTGCCAATGGACAACAAGACCCTCAACACGGGGGTGCTTGCGTCCGATGCGCCGGGGTCGCTGAGCGCGTTCAGCAATCGCGGGGTCGACTTCACGAACCGGGCGGCCGACCTCAATCCCGAGGATATCGAGTCTCTCGTCGTTCTGAAGGGGCCGGAGGCGTCGGCTCTCTACGGAATCGATGCGGCGAACGGCGCCATTGTCATCACGACCAAGCGTGGCAAGGCTGGGGTGGGAGGGCTGGAATACAGCAACAGCTTCCGGATCGAGGCCACCAGAGCCAAGCCTGAGATCCAGCGGGTCTATGGCGTCAGTGGCACTGTGAGTCCCGCGGGAACCACCGGCCAGGGAACGTTCGTCTTCTTCGGCGCTCCATATCCCGACACAACCCGGTTCTACGACAACGTCGGCGATTTCTTCCGAACGGGCGTCACCCAGCGGCACAATCTGTCCTTCAGCGGGGCGGCGCAGGACAACCGGGTGAATTACCGGGTGGCGACGTCGCTCGTGAAGGAAGAGGGGGTCGTTCCGAATTCGGCGCTCAATCAGATCAACGTGACGGGGTCTTCCGGGGCACAGGTCAATCGCTGGCTGAAGGCCGACCTGTCGATGGGATACACCTACGTCACCAATGATCAGCCCTATAAGGGAGTAAACGGCCCGCTGATCGGCCT
>JACMLI010000584.1 GCA_014379705.1 Gemmatimonadaceae bacterium | reverse complement strand
TCCGCGATTCGAGCGCCTTCTGGCTCTCCAGCGGCAACTGGAACGTCAGCAACCAGCCCAACCTCGCGGCCGACAAGGCCCAATACGGGTCGCTCTCCAACGCCGACCGTGATTGGCACGTCGTCGTGATGGACGAGGGGCTCGCAAAGGTCTTCGAGGCCTACATCGAGCACGACCACACCGTCGCCAGCGGCGCAAACGGCCCCCTCGACAAGGCGCACCAGGCCATGGTCGTGAAGGCCAACGTGTAACTGCTCAAGGAACAGGCCGCGGCCCGCGCTCGTCAGGCGGTGGAAACGAGCAAGGTGCCCTTCACGCTGGGCAAGCCCAAGGTCTTCACCAAGGTCCCGGTCACCATCCAGCCCCTGCTGACGCCGGACAAGGGGAAGCAGACCACGATGTACGTGGAGAACGTCCTGTCGCTGCTGCAATCGGCGAAGAAGACCCTCTACCTCCAGCTGCAGTACATCAACCCCTCGACCTCTCCCGCCGACGCCGACTTCATGAAGCTCGTGACCGCGCTGCGCGAGGCCCTGGAGCGCAAGGTCGACGTCCGGATCATCTGCAGCCAGTTCGAGTCGACGCACCTGGAGGCGATGCACCTGGCGGGCCTTTCGGGGGTGCTCCGGATCCAGCACGCCGTCCACAACAAGGGCATCGTCGTAGACTCGAAAACCGTTGTCGTCAGCTCCCAGAACTGGTCCGCCGACGGCACCCTCAGGAACCGCGACGCAGGCCTGATCATCAAGCACCCCGGAATCGCCCAGTTCTTCGAGGCGAACTTCCTGCAGGATTGGGAGTCGCGCTCGTCACCGGCGTCGACCCACGAAACGGTGCCGGCGTCGCCACCCAGGAAGGCCGCGGCGAAGAAGCGGGGGCAGAAATAAGAACGGGTGCACGCGGCAGGCGTGCACCCGTGAGCCGACGATGAGCGGCTACGTCGAGGAGGGGCGACCGACCTTGGCCAGGCAGTCGGACACGAGTCGTTGGTGCACCTGCTCGATCGCGCGCGACGGCGCCGCCTTGGCCCACTGGCCCTCGCGCCCCTCGAACGCCCGCACCATCGCGGTGGCGACGATCCCGCTCGGCGCCGCCCGATATGCGACAATCGCCTCCTCGCGGTGGCGCGTCCCGGCGATCGTCGCCGGGCGGTCCCTAACTTCTCGCGGGCCATACGCGGGGCGGCCAGGCGTGGGATCGGCATTGAGCGTCGATGGCTGCTGCCTCGTGTCCGTCTGGCTGCGCGCCGTCACCACGATCTCCGTCGGCGTGATGTAGAACCCGTAGCCGCGGGCGTGCGCCTGCGCGGTGAGGCATGACGCGGTCGCGTTCCATTCAGGCTCGGTGAGGACGCGCTGGGTGGATCGCCCGCGGCCCGTCATGCAGGCGCCCATCGTGCACGCCAGGAGCAGCACCAATCGACCTCGCATCACCCACTCCGCGCCAGGGACATTGGGAGCTTGGGACCGGGCCCTGGTGAACGCAAGGCGCGATCGCGACGGTGATTCCCATCCCCCCGGCGCAGCCTGCCCCGGCAGGCTGGAAGCCGGGGGCCGGCGCCCCGGGTCGTTAGCCTACTCGCCCGCAAGAGCCGGTAGCGCGCTACTTTCCGTCCGTGGACCCGTTCACTCCCGCCGACAAGATCGCCCAGCGCCTCGTCGACGCGCTCGAGGGAAACTTCATCCTCCGCCGCGAACTCGGCGGCGGAGGCATGAGCCGAGTGTTCGTCGCTGACGAGGTGACGCTCGGCCGCTCCGTGGTCGTGAAGCTCCTCTCCCCGGACATCGCGGCGAGCGTCAACGCCGACCGGTTCAAGCAGGAGATCAAGCTCGCGGCGAACCTGCGCCACCCGCACATCGTGCCGTTGCTGAGCGCGGGCACGGCCGACGGCATGTTGTACTACACGATGCCGTACATCAGCGGCGAGTCTCTCGCCTCGCGCCTCGCGAACGCCCCGCGCTTTTCGGTGCATGAGGCCGTGGAACTCGCCGAGGAGGTCGCCGACGCGCTGGACTACGCCCACCGGCAGGGGGTGGTGCATCGCGACATCAAGCCGGGGAACGTGCTGTTGGAGGGCGGGCACGCCGTCGTGACGGATTTCGGCATCGCCCGCGCCGTGCAGCAGGTCGGCGTCCCCGACGCCCTCACCCAGACCGGTTTCATCCTCGGCACGCCCACGTACATGTCGCCCGAGCAGGGCAGTGGGGATGCAACAGACGGCCGGAGCGACGTCTACGCGCTCGCCTGCGTGCTCCATGAGATGCTCTCGGGGAGCCCGCCGTTCACGGGGCCGACCATGCAGGCGATCCTGGTGCAGCACCTGGTGCATCCGCCGCCGGTCATCAATCGCGACGACGTGCCCCAGTCGCTCCGCAACGTGCTCCACCGCGCGCTCGCCAAGTCCCCGCAGGATCGTTTCCAGTCAGCATCGGAGCTGCGCGAGGCCCTCAAAGCCATCGACGTAAGAACCATCTCGCGCGAGGTCCCGATCCTCACGCCGACCACGATCACCGCGCAGGTGCTCAAGTCGATGAACTCGGGGCCGATCGATTCACTGGCCGTGCTGCCGTTCGTGAACGAGCAGGCCGAGACCGAAGACGACGAGTATCTGGCTGACGGGATCACGGAGAGCATCCTCAACAAGCTGACCCGCATTTCCGGATTACGCGTGGTTCCACGATCCACAGTCTTCAGCTACAAGTCCCGCAACCTGGGCGTTGCCGCGATCGCGAAGGAGCTGCGCGTGCGCGCCCTCGTGACCGGTCGGGTGTCGCAGCGCGGACGCCACTTGATGGTGAGCGCGGAGTTGATCGATGTCGCGAGCGACTCGCAGCTGTGGGGCGACCGGCTGGCCCGTTCGACGACGGATATCTTCGCCGTGCAGGAGGAGGTGGCGACGGAGATCGTGAAGTCGCTGCGCCTCCGCCTCTCGAATGAAGAGCACGAGGAGCTCGTCAAGCGGCACAC
>JACMLI010000078.1 GCA_014379705.1 Gemmatimonadaceae bacterium | reverse complement strand
TGTCGTCACGGATGAGGGACGAGCCACGGGCGAATGCGTAACGCGGCTCACGTTGGAAGTATCGGACCCGTGGACTCGTGGACTAGTGGACTAGTGGAATTCGTGGACCTGGGCTAGCGGACTAGTGCGCTGGTTGGGCTAAGTGGGCTGGCGGACTAGTGGGCTCGTTGACTAGTGGCGACGAGTGGAATGCTCCTGCCGACGGCCCCACACGCTTCCACTAGTCCGCTAGTCCGCTAGTCCACTGGTCCCGCCTCGCCGTTAGGCGTTGAACGCCCCCCACCCCGAGGCCCGCACCAACGCCCCGTGCTCGTCGAGTTGCGGCGGAGGCCGGCGAACGCTCCCCGGAATGGCCGGCCCGATCCCCGTCAGCGCCGAGGCCTCCACCTGCGCGATCGCCTCGCGCACGGTACGGATCACGCCGCATGGCACGCCCTCACCGTCGAGCCGTTGCTGCCACTCCGCCGCCGGCCGGTCAGACACGCGGCGCGCAATCAGCGCGACCACCTCGTCGCGGTTGGCCAGGCGCCCGGCATTGCTCGCCAGTTGCGGGTTTGACCCGAGGTCCGACAAGCCAAGCGCTCGGCAGCATCCCTGCCACTGCCCATCATTTCCGACGGCAATGACGAGGCCGCGGTCCGACGCAGCGAAGAGCTGGTAGGGGACAAGGTTCGCGTGGGCGTTGCCCCACCGGCGCGCGTCGGTCCCGGCAACGAGCGCATTCTGGGCCACATTGATGAGCGCGGCGGTGGCGCTGTGGGCGAGAGAGATGAACAGGTGACGCTGCGCGACGGTACGCCTGGCGCCGAGCCCGCGGGCAGTGAGCGACGCAAGAATCGCGATGGTGGCGTCCTTCCCGGCGAGCACGTCGGCGAAAGCCACGCCGGTCTTCATCGGCGCTCCCTCGGGCTCACCCGTGATCGACATCCAACCGGCCTCGGCCTGCACGACGAAGTCGTAGCCGAGTCGGTCAGAGTCGGCCCCAAAGCCGGTGAGGGTGCACCACGTGAGCCGGGGATCGGCCTCGAGGCACTCTTCGGGAGAGATCCCGCGGCGCTCGAGGGTGCCGCGCTTGAAGTTGTCGAGCACCACGTCCGCGCCACGAATGAGCTCGCGAAGGACCACTACGTCGGCGGGCGCGTCGAGGCTGAGGGCAAGCCCAAGCTTGTTTCGGTTACAGCTGAGGTAGTAGGCACTTTCTCCTCTGGGATCGAACGGGGGTCCCCAGCCGCGGGACTCGTCACCGATTTCGGGGCGTTCGACCTTGAGGACGTCGGCTCCGAGGTCTCCGAGGAGCATGCCACAGAAGGGTCCGGCGAGAACCCTGCTCATATCGAGTACACGAACTCCGTGCAGCATGTCTGTGTGGTTCATGTCGTATTAGTGGCGGTATCGGTACCGATTTTCAGAGGACTGACCGGCTCGAATCAAACACCCGAAACATGCCGCCGTACCTTGCGTAGGCGCCTGAAAATCATATACTTAGCGCCTCCACGGCCCTCGAAAACAGGCGCGTCACAGCGCGTTTCGGCTCGCGCCGTACCCCTCTCGTCGATCCACCACGGTTCGCCTTTTCAGGCGATCTGGAGCCTACTTGATGTCTGAGAACTTGACGCCTGAAGTGACCGGCGGCGATCCCATGGACGCGCCGCCAGCCGCGCCGCCGCCACCAAAGCGTGGACCCGGGCACCGAGGTCAGGACATTCGGGATACCATGGCCGAAATGGCGGCCAAGGCTCACGAGATCAGCCTCGAGGCCGGGAGCAAGATGGCGTCCGCGATGCGAGATGTCGTCGGTGCCGCCGCTGGAATCTCCGCCTTTGCCATCGAAAGCGCGCGCGACCTGGTCAACTACATGGTTCGTCGCGGACAGATGTCGCAGGAAGAGGCCACCAAGCTCCTCAAGGAAGTCGAGGAGGCGCATGCCAGGCGGCCCAAGGTCGACATCCCAAAGCGTACCGAGCTTCCGCAGAAATCCGAGATTCGCATGCTCAAGGATCCGGCGCCCGCAAAGGCCGAGCACTCGGCGGCCCCGCCGTCGCGTCTCGTGGATCGCGGACCTGGAAAGCCGGCGGTGAGCAAGGGCCCCATCAAGCCGAATGTGCCCTCGCCAAAGGCGCCGCCGCCCAGGGCCGCGGTTCTGGAGAAGAAGCCAACGGTTGCCAAGCCTCCCGCGGCCAAGGTTGCTGCCAAGCCTGCCGTAGCAGCAAAGAAGACCACCAAGAAGAAGTAGCGCTTCGCCTCGTGCTTCAGGTGGCGTGCTGTCGCGAGACATCACGCCACCTGTTTCTTTTCTGCCCATGAAATCGGTCGTAGTACGCGCACCAACTCGCCTGGACTTCGGGGGCGGCTGGACGGACGTGCCCCCTTATACCACGCGGGAGGGGGGGCGTGTCTGCAACATCGCGATCGACCGATACGCTGAAGTGCGCCTCGAAGCGATCTCCGCGGCCCAGGGCTCCGATCTCACGATTTCCGCCGACTCCACCCTGGCCGGCGCAGCAACGAGGCGGGCGGGCGTGACGGGTGTTCGCAGTACGATCCGCAGTGATTTTCCCACCGGCGCTGGCCTCGGGGGATCTTCCTCGGTCGGCATCGCGCTGGCGGCCGCGCTGCGCGCGTGGAAGGACCTGCCAATCGGCGATCGCGGCTCCCTCGTGGAGGAAAGCCGAGAGGTCGAGGTGCTCGACGTCGGCATCGCGGGCGGATGGCAGGATCACTACGCGGCCGCGTTTGGGGGGGCGCTCGACCTGACCTTCGGGACCACCAACGCCGTGCGCAGCATTCCACTGCCCGACCGCGTGCGCGCCGAGATCGAGCAACGGTGCCTCGTGTTCTACACAGGGCAGTCACGCATTTCGGGGGACACGATCACCGCGGTGCTCGACGCGTACGAGGCGCGTGAACCGCGCGTACTGGACGCCCTGGGGGGCATGAAGCGCCTGGCGGGCGAGATGTCGGACGCCCTGGCAGCAGGCGACATCGATGCCCTCGGACACCTGCTCGGGACGCACTGGCAGCTCCAGCGATCGTTGCACCCTTCCATCCCGACCCCCCGGATCGACGACGTCCTCGACGTCGCGGGCCGTGCCGGCGCGCTCGGCGGCAAGGCGTTAGGCGCGAGTGGGGGCGGCTGCGTGCTGGTCGTGGCGCGTCCCGGCACCGAGGACGCGATTCGTGCCGCGTTGAGCGCACTCGCGCAGCCCCTCGAGTTCAGCGTCGACACCGACGGCGTCCGGATCCTCACCATCGATGGAGTAGTGCAATGACGGCCCTCGAGCCCTCGATCCCGCGGGGCGATGCCGTGGGCCTGCTCCGCGCGATCGTCCGCGTGGATTCGCGCAACCCGAGCCTCGTCGCCGGCGCCCCGGGCGAGCAGGCCGTGTCGCACCTGCTCGCCGACGTGCTGGCCTCGTGGGGCTTTCGTGTTGAGCTGCAGGAGGCAGTGCCCGGACGCCCCAACGTGATCGCGCGCATCGGCCCGAGCGGGGGGCGCGCCCTGATGTTCAACGGGCACGTCGACGTCGTGGATGTGGCCGGCATGGTGCACGCGCCCTTCGACGCCGAGGTCCGCGATGGCCGCATCTACGGCCGCGGCAGCAGCGACATGAAGGGGGGCGTCGCCGCGATGTGCGCCGCCGCTGCACGCGCCGCCGACCAGCTCGAAGGTGAGATCATCGTCACCGGTGTGGTCGACGAGGAGTTCGCGAGCGAGGGCACGAAGGCGCTCATTCGCTCAGGCATCCGCGCGGAAGCGGCGATCGTCACGGAACCGACCCAGCTCCGCATCGGGCCCGCGCATCGCGGATTCTCATGGATCGAGCTTTCCTTTCGCGGGCGCGCGGCGCACGGCAGCCGCTATGACCTCGGCGCCGACGCGATCGCGCACGCAGGGGCAGTGTTGCACGAACTGGAGACCCTGCAGCGCGACGTGCTCGATCGTCGCACACATCTCCTGCTCGGGCACGCGTCGCTGCACGCGTCGACCATCACCGGTGGCGCCGGATGGTCCACCTACCCTGACCGTTGCGTCCTTCAGGTGGAACGACGCACGCTCCCGGGGGAGACCACCGCGAACGTCATGGAGGAGTTCTCCGCCGCATGTGCGCGCGCGAAGGAACGCTTTCCCGCGCTCGACGTGCAGCTCACGCCGATGCTGACGCAGGAGCCGAGCGACGTGTCGGCTGACGCGCCGGTGGTGCAGGCACTCTCCGCTGCACTCGCCGCGGAGGGCGAGGCGGTGTCCATCACGGGTGTGTCGGCGTGGACCGACGCCGCATTGCTCAACGCGGCCGGCATCCCCGCCATCTGCTTCGGGCCCGGCGACATGGGGCTCGCGCACGCGGACGAGGAGTACATCGAAGTGGCGGAAGTCGAGCGCGTCACGCGCGTGCTGACGCGGCTCGCCTGCGACTGGTTCAGGGAGGCGCGGTAGGTGGCCTTTTCTCCTCGCGATTACGACGTCCTCGAGCGCGCGGTGGCACGCGGCGGACGCCTGCAGCTCACGCGCAACGGCTCGCAGTGGATCATACTCGCGCAACGACTCCTGGTCCTCGAGGGGCGCGAAGCCCTCGAGGCACGGCATCCGTCCACGGGGGAGTCGATGCGCTTCTTCGTCGACGAGATCGAGCGCATCGAGGCGATCCGCTGATGACCGACGAATTGCCGATGCTCGCCATCTACGCCGACGAATCGTGCCTCGGGAATGGTCGCGAGGGAGAAAATCCCGGTGGCGCGGGTGCCTTGCTGGAGTACCGATCGGGCGATGGGACGCTCGTGCGACGCGACCTCTGGATCTCCGAGCCCGCCACGACGAACAACCGCATGGCCCTGCGCTCGGTGATCGAGTCCTTCACGGCGATCTCACGCAAGGGACGCCAGTTTCGCGTCGTCTTCACCACCGATTCCCGGTACATCGTGGACGGCATGACGCGCTGGGTGCATGACTGGGCGCGTCGCGAATGGCGCCGGAAGTCCGGGCCGATCGAGAACCTCGAGTTGTGGCGCGAGGCGGTGAAGGCCGCGCGCCCGCACCAGGTGGCGTGGACCTGGGTGCGTGGGCACAACGGCCATGCCCAGAACGAATACGCCAACGATCTCGCGGTGAACGCCGCCCAGACGCTCACGGCGTCGGACGGGTTGGCCGAAAGCGGCTTCGACGCCTGGCTGGCGGGAAAGCGGGGGGGGAGCATGTCCGGGGCCCTCGAGGTCTTTCCCGACGCTGGACGATTCCGGGCGGGCCCGGCGTTACCATGGGTCGCCAACTCCGTCAGTCTCTTATAGTCCTCGGAGATTCCGGTGAAGAAGCTCGTTTTTTTCCTGCTCGTCG
>JACMLI010000583.1 GCA_014379705.1 Gemmatimonadaceae bacterium | reverse complement strand
GTATGCCGTACAGAACCTGCCCTACGCCCTGGAGACGCTGACCCGCACGACGCTCCGCAACATCGTCGGCGAGATGGAGCTCGACAGCACGCTCGCCTCCCGCGACGAGATCAACAATCGGATGAGGGAGTTCATCGAGGGCGCCGCGATCGGCTGGGGCGTGGACGTGACGCGCGTCGAGCTGCAGGCGATCGAACCCCCTCGGGACATCCAGCAGTCGATGGAGCTGCAGATGCGCGCGGAGCGTGAGCGCCGCGCCGCGGTCACGAATGCCGAAGCGACGAAGCGCGCTGCCATCCTCGAGGCTGAAGGCGTTCGTGAATCGCAGGTGTTGCGGGCGCAAGGCGAAGCCGACGCCGCGGTCCTGCGGGCGACGGGCCTGGCCGAAGCGCGATTGGCCATGGCCCAGGCCGAAGCCGAAGCCCTGCGACGTATCGGTGCCGCGATGCCCGACGGACAAGCGGCGATGTACCTCCTGGGCCAGAAATACCTCGAGGCCCTGCCCCTGATCGCGCAGGGCAAGGGAACGACCGTGTTCCTGCCCAGCGAGGCCTCTGGTGTGATGGGAGCGTTAGGCGGGTTGCGAGCGATGTTGCAGGCCCCCACGGGGGGGGCCGATGGCAGCGCGGCGTCGGTGCGATCCGCCGCGTCGCGCACGCTGCCAGCCGGCGAGGGTCCCCGGGACGGTAGCTAGCCCATGGCGGTCCGGATCATCACGGAGGAACGTGCCGAGCGCATCGCGCGCTCGATCGCATGCTCGCACTGTTTGGAGTATTCGTTCAAGAAACTGCGGGTGAGAAGGGCCCCTGAGTCACACAAGGCGGAGCTCAAGACCGCCTGGATTGCGACACGCACGTGCGGTGTTTGTGGACACGAGCAGGAGATCGGCCTGGACCCGCATGGCGAGGTCATCTACGGCTCTTGAACGGGGCCAGCCTGGGCACGACGGGAGTCGAGATTTAGCTGGGCCCTCGAGGTCGCCTCGAGGGCCCTTTCTTTCATCGCGAGTGGTATTTCCAGGGCGGAACACGACTCATGAGGGGAGGTACAACGCTCTCGCCCCTGCGTGCGTTGACCTCCAGATCGCAGTGGCCCCGCAAGATTCCGGCGGTTTCCCGGGGGTCGGGCTAGGCGATTCTGGCGTGGTAGTCATCGTTGCAGGCAGGCTCGAGCGAAAGGACGAGGCGTCCTCGCAAATCCATGCGGCACTTGGATTTGGGATGATAGACGGTTACTTTTCGGTCAGGCGTGACGACGCTGCCACCACAAGTGATTCGTTTCAGCCTCGGAGGTCTCATGCGCAAACCACGTCCGGCGACGTACAACCCGGCCCAGGCTCTCCATCTGATCGCAACGGATCGAACGGGATCTCCCCTGAGTTGCCCGTCGTGCGGATCGGAGCAGATCGCACGCGAACCCGTCTTCGTACCTCCTCCGCCAAAGTCGCACGTCACGCTGACGTGCTCTTCGTGCGGGCGCACTGCGCGCTATATTGCCGGCGCCGCGTAGGTGCTGATCAACTGACAAGCTCGATCGTTCGTGCTCGTGCACTCGGTCGTTATCGAGTGCGCGAGCTTTTTTCTTTTGCGCGAGTTGCACGTTGGGCTCGCGTGTTCCCGATCGGCGAAGCGAGCCAATGCTTCGACCGATTTCGCTCCACCCGTTTCGCCCGGTAAGGGAAGAGGAATTGCACGATGGCTCGTATCCAAGGCACCGTGAAGTGGTTCAACGACGCAAAGGGATTTGGCTTCATCTCCCGCGAAGGTGGCCCGGACGTGTTCGTCCACTTCAGCGCGATCTCGCAGCAGGGCTTCAAGTCCCTTGCCGAGGGCGACAAGGTCGAGTTCGAGATTGTCCAGGGAGAGAAGGGTCCTCAGGCCGCTGAAGTCACGAAGGCCTGATCGCTTTCTCGGCAGCCACAAAACACGCGCCCCGGGGTATCCCCGGGGCGCTTTGCCTTTTTCAGGACGGGACCGCTGTTGCTTCCCGCGGGGTTCGACGTCTGGTGGATGAGGGGACGCACATCCTTTTTTGCAGGCGCGCGGCGTCCCCGGCGCAGGCGTATCGAGTCGCACGGGGCGGAGGATCTCATGGACAAGACCAAGGTGCTTTACGAACGGCCCCTCCCCGGAGGCGGCTATGTGCATGTCGAAGAGGAAGGGCCCTCCGATCCCACGGTGCATCGCGTACACGTCGCCGTTGAGCGTCGGAGTGACCCTTCCCGCCGACAGGGCCACGAACCCCCGGTGATCGTGACGGAAGAGGGCGGTTCGCTGTCGCAGTTGGTCCGCCGACTCGTCGCCATCGCCTCCGACAATGTGGAAGTCGCCAAGGGCCTGCTCCGTCGGAGCGGCGGAAACGCGCGCTTCTAGGGACGCGCGGCCCCCTCCACGTCAAAGCCCCGATCCAACTGGATCGGGGCTTCGTGTTTCAGGCCACTCGGGCCGGGAGCGCCAGCTCCATCTGTCGGGCGCGTTCGACAGGGGCAATGCTCGGTCGCCCGGGCTCAAGGCGGCTCGCGGAGTCGTGCGACACGCCGAGGAGGTGCGCGGTCTGGTGATAGAGCCGCAGCGCCTGCAACGGGGCGGCAAACGGCCGCGCTTCACCGTCCAGGATCCGGCGCGCTTCGTCGCGCACCGGCTGGGGGAGCGCGGCGGCCAGGGGATGCTTGAGCAGCTGCCGGACGACCATCTCGTCACGATGCAGCAACGCCGTACAGAAAGCGTCGAGGAAAGCGAGCACGTGATGCCCCCGCATTTGTTGTAATTGACACTTTGCAACTAATACTCGAGACGGTCAAGTCAGGTTCCAGTAACAAGCCTCGGCATTTGATGCGACACTGCAGACGCCCCGGATGACATCGCCTTCATCTGCAGCGCGGGTGAGCCACGCACGCCCCCCGCGAGAGAGGGTGACGGGTGTACCTGAAGGTTCCGAGGTGAACACGCTCACGGGCGCGCGACAGGCGCGTTGGCCTCGACCCTCGCGTGGGCACAGCGGACGACGGCGACGTCGGGCGTGGCGCGGCGTCTATGGGGCGCATCACACCCAGGGGTGCCGACCGACCGATGCTAGCCCATCAGGTCGAAACGGACGCCACGGCGCCCACTGCGACGCTTCCGCGGGGAGAACTCGAAGAACTGCGCCGGCCGTCCCCGCCCTTCGCTGCGCCATTCGTCGGTGGGCTGGACCAGGAAGGCCGCCTGCAGCGCCCGACGAAAGCTCGCCTTGTGCAGCCGCTTCCCGAGCAGGAGCTCATACGTCTGCTGCAGTTCGGTCAGCGTGAACTGCGGGGGCAGCAGGCGGAACGCGATCGGCGCGTGATCCATGCGCGTGCGCAGTGCGGTGAGCGCGGCGTCCGCGATGCTGCGCTGCCGCGGGGAAAGCCCCGCCAGGTCATTGGGAGCGGCCCATTCTCCCCTCGTCCCGTCGCCGTCCGGCCGGGACGGCATCACGGCCACGAAGCCGATCGACAACTCCGCGTCACTCACATGCCGCTTCCCGTCGGCGAATGCGCCGACCTGCTCGACCCACGCCGGCTCCTCGCCCGTGAGGTCGCGCACGAGCCGCCGGGCACATCGCTCGAGTGACTCCGACGGTCGTGGCACGCCGAAGGGAAGGACGCGACGATCGCGGCGCGACGGCCCGGCCTCGCAGAGCACGCCGAGGACCTGCGCGCGCGGAGAGAACACCACAACGTCGACAGTGAACGACGTGCGGCGTCCGCTGGCGGGACGGGAGGGGGCGGCGGGGCGATCTCGCATGGGCGGGCGAATAAGTAGCCGCACGCTACTAAAGTCAACCCCGGCGCCAGCTGCGTCCGTTCATTCTACGGGCGCATCACCGCGGGGTCAATCGCGCAGGCGCGCCTGCGACGCGGTGTTAGTGGCGCGCGCGTTGCACGCCAGCGCCCGTGCGCAGCAGTCCGGGAATCGAGATCGGCAGGTGCGCGGTGATCGGGATCTCCCCGAGCAAGGCACGCGCCGCCGCGCGCTGCGACGATGGCGTGACGCCCCACGCGATCGCGTACGCAGGCGTGAATGGCACCTGCGAGAGCAGGTAGGGCGTGCCAAACGTGATGACGACCACCGGCTTGCCCGTCGACACGAGCTGTCGCGCGAACTCCACAAACGCGCGCGGCGCCTCCGCCGTCGCGGTCTCCGACGAAATGTTCACGTACGAGCCGATCACCACGACGTCGGATTGCGCGGCCGCGCTCGTGGCGCGCGAGTAGTCGGGCGCCGCATCGTCGGCGTTGATGTACTGCGCCTGCACCGTGGCGCCACGGGCTAGTGCGGCGTTGAACGTCGTCCCCGCCCCCAGCTCTGCGCGACGCGCGTACGTCACCGCGAGCACGCGCGGCTTCGCGCCTCCGATGCGCAACGGAACACTATTCAGCGAATCCTTCGCCAGGACGAAGCCGCGTTCCGCAAGTTGGTCGGCAGCCGCGACATGCGCGGGATCGCCCACGACCGCGCGCACTCCATCGAGGGGCACGAGCCGCTCGCGCGACAACCCGAACCGGTACTTCAGGTCGAGCACGCGACGCACCGACCGATCGAGGCGTCCTTCGTCGTACCGGCCCTCACTCACGCCCGCCACGACCGCGTCGATCGACGCGGAGATGCGCTGTGGCATGAGCAGCACGTCGTTCCCCGCTGCAATGGCGCGCTTCACGGCTTCGAGGTCGCCGAATTTGTCGACGACACCCGCCATGTCCATCGCATCGGTCACGAGGAGGCCGTCGAAGCGCAGCTCATCGCGCAACAAACCCGTCATCACTTCCCTCGAGAGTGTTGCGGGAACACCGGAAGAGTCGAGCGCGGGAAGGAACCCATGGAAGGTCATGATGGCCCCGACGCCGGCCTTGATCGCCTCCCTGAACGGCAGGAGCTCCATCGAATCGAGACGCGCGCGCGATGCCGCCACGGTCGCGAGCGCCAGGTGCGAGTTGGTCTCGGTGTCCCCGTGGCCCGGGAAGTGTTTTCCCGTCGCGAGCATCCCGTTCTCCTGCAGCCCGCGCACCACCTGCACGCCCATCCGCGCGGTCAGCACCGGATCCTCACTCACCGACCGCGCGCCAATCACGGGATTGGCCGGGTTGTTGTTCACGTCGAGTACGGGACCATAGGCGATGTGAATGCCCAGGGCGCGTCCCTCCCGGGCCGTCACCTTGCCGAGCTCGTATGCGAGGGCGGGATCGTTCGCCGCACCAAGCGCCATCTGCCACGGGAAATTCGTCGCGCCACCGAGGTCGATCGCGTTGGGCACGAAGAATCCACCACGGGCCCGGAAGCCAACGCCCGTTTCGAGATCCGCACTCACGACGAGCGGAAGCTTGCTCAGCCGCTGCAACGCGTTGAGCTTCGCCGCAATTTCGATCGGCGAACCCACAGACACAATGAAGCCGCCGACGTGATCTTCCGTGACCAGCCGGGACACTCGCTGCCACTCCGCGCTCCCCTCCGGGACGTAGTCACCGAGGATCCACGGCCACACCAGCTGTGCCGCCTTGTCGCGCAGGCTCAAGGTGTGCATCACCGAATCGGACCACGCCCGCGATGCGGGGCTCGACGCGTCCAGGGTGCGCGGCGCCGTCGGTGCCGAAGTGGGCGCGGACGAGGCAGGTACTCCGCCAGCGCAGGCCGCCAGCAGGAAGGTGGCTGTCGAGCGCAACTTCATGCGGGTCACCAGTTGATGGTCCCCTTCTTGGTCGTGTCCACGTCTTCGCCTTCGCCCGCCTTGAACAGGAAGGCCTGCATGTTGCGCGTGAGAAAGTTGCGCGCCTGCGGATCCATGACGTTGAGCCCGTAGTGGTTGATCAGCATGGTCTGCTGCTTGAGCCACTCAGCCCAGCACGACTGACAGACCTGGGCGACGATGCGCTGACCGATCGCCCCGGGGAACGGCGGTTTCTCGAACCCGGCGCGAGTCTGGCCACAACGGCCGCAAGTGGTGTCGCTCATTGGATCTCGGATTGGTGAGGCACGGCGGGCAACGCCGGGAATGGTCGGGGCACCGAATGCGGCCCCCGGGGAACGCCAGACATGGTCTTGCCGGACACGCGTCTCGCGTGCTGAATCTTAGCGATCTCTCGCACCCCCCAGCAGGCACTGGTCAGGGTGAGGCCGACGTATGACCCGGGTTCCTGCCAGGAAACGAACCGTCAGGGCGCGACACGGTGGGGACGGGTGCCGGACTCGGGGGTGAAGTTCAGGGGCAGGAGGTGACGAGACTCGACGCCATGGACAGGTATCCCCCAAACAGGGCACCGCGGCGGCGGCGCGGCCCGGCGGCAAGCCGGCG
>JACMLI010000582.1 GCA_014379705.1 Gemmatimonadaceae bacterium | reverse complement strand
TGACATTGAGTCGGAAGCGGTGAGAATTCGCCGAGGACAGCGAAGGGCCAGAAGCCCTTCGGAGACGCATGGACTAGTGGACTCGCGGCCCACTGGTCTCTACCAGCCCACGAGCCCATTAGCCCACTAGTCCAATGACCAACGCCGGCCTCGCCCTTCTCGCCCTTGCTACCTTCGCCCTCCCCATGTCCGCTCAGACCCCCTCGGTCCGCCGCATCAATCCACCCACGCTCTCGGCGCCGACCGGGTACGCCCATGTCACCGTCGGGTCGGATGGGCGCACCATCCACATCGCAGGGCAGGTGGCCGCTGACGCCACGGGTCAGGTGATCGGGGTGGGCAACTTCGGCGAACAGGTCACGCGCGTGTTCGAGAACCTTCGACTCGCGCTTCAGGCGGTCGGGGCCAGCTTTGACGACGTGCTCAGCACCACCACCTACGTCACCGACATGAGCCAGCTGGCTGCATTTCGTGAGGCTCGCAACCGCATCCTGCGTCCTGAGCAGCTGCCGGCCAACACCCTGGTTCAGGTGGTCGCGCTCGCGCGGCCCGAGTTCATGGTCGAGATCCAGGCCACCGCCATGTTGCGCGCGCCGTTGCGTGACTGACGGAACGTACGTCAGGTCGTCCAAGCGGAAGTGCGGGTGGCCCACGTTGAGCGGGAACTCCCGAGGCCGGTAGATTCGGGAGCTAGCCTTCCCTTCGACCCATCGTTCGCGTGCCCTCACTCTCTCCGGATTTCGTCACTCGCGTCGCGATCGCCGAGACCGGCCTGAGGGCGCGCTGGCGGCGTTTCTGGGAACCCCCCGAACAATTCCTGCTCGACGCGGGCCAGGCCGGGGAGTTGCTCATCGCCCGCATCCGGGTGCTGGTGACGAGCGTCCTCCTCGTCATCCCGGTCGCAAACATCTTCCTCGCCCCGGCTGAGCGGGCCCAGCACCTCACGGGACTCCTCATCACGCTGGCGGCCTTCGTCCTCGCGCTCCTCGTCTACGCCATGGTGGCGCGCGACCGGCGGCAACGTTGGCTCCCCCTCGCCACATCGTTCTTCGACGTCACGCTGATCTCGCTGGCCAACCTGTCCTTCGCGTTCGTGTCCGACCCGCACGTGGTCGTGAACAGCAAGGTCACCTTCGATACCTACTTCATCGCGTTAGGCGGCACGGCCCTGCGGTTCGACCGGCGCGTGGCACTCGTCACCGGACTCATGGCGATCGTACAGTTTATCGCCGTGATCGGCTGGGTGGCGCTCGCGTTCCCGCTCGACCGCATCCCGCCCGCCGGCGCGTACGGGGTGTTCAGCTGGGCCGACCAGGTCTCGCGCGTCGTCCTCCTTGCGGCGGCGACGGTGCTCAACGTCTACATCGTCCGCGGCATCCAGAAGCAGCGCGAGCTCTCCAACGCCGATCCCCTCACGGGCGTCTTCAACCGCCGCTTCTTCGACGACTACATCCTGAGTGAGATCGCGCGCGCGGCCCGCTTCCAGGGACGCATGGCCGTGGCGATGATCGACGTGGACTGGTTCAAGCAGTTCAACGATCGCTACGGGCACGCGGCCGGTGACCGGGCCCTCAAGAACGTCGCGCGCGCGATGCAACTCGCCGTGCGTCGCAGTGACCTCGTGGCTCGCTACGGCGGCGAGGAATTCGTCGTGCTGCTCCGTGAGACCGATGCCGCACAGGCCCTCGAGCGCGTGGAGCAGATCCGCCGGGCCATCCAGGAAGAACCGCACGAGGTTGGCGACGCTCACCCGGTGAACATCACGGTGAGCGCGGGCGTCGCGGCGTGGCCGGAGGACGGCAACACCGTCGGCGACCTCATGGCCACCGCGGACCGTCGACTCTTTCAAGCCAAGGACGCAGGCCGGAATCAGGTGGTGGGCCCTGAAATGCCCATGGCGCACGCGGCCCTGTAGGCAAGGGCGCCGGTCGGTGTTACCCTCCGGGGCCCACCCTCCGCTTGACTTCGCATGATTCGATTGGCCTCCTGCCTTGCGGTCGTCGTCGCTGCTGCTGCGGCTACCTCGGCGCCGCTCCCTGGCCAGCAGCTTCCGGACACAGCCTTCCGGCCGCTGGTCAAGCGGCCGGCGTACGCGCCAGGCAAAGGTCGGACGGTTTGCCTCGACGAAGCCCACCACAACTTCCACACGCTCGACAATCGTTTCCGGGCCTTCGGGGACCTCCTCCGCCGAGATGGCTACATCGTGAAGCCATCAAAAAGACAGTTTACCGCGAGTTACCGTGCCACATGCTTTGTTCTCGTCATATCGAACGCTCAGCCGAACAATGACGAGTGGAATACCTATCCCTCGCCGACACCATCTGCTTTCTCCGACGACGAGATTGCGAGGTTGAAGAAATGGGTCGATCGCGGGGGGCGACTACTCCTCATCGCCGACCACATGCCCCTCGCAGGCGCGGCCCAGAAGCTGGCAGCCGCTTTCGGCGTTGCCTTCACTGACGG
>JACMLI010000581.1 GCA_014379705.1 Gemmatimonadaceae bacterium | reverse complement strand
GCTCGCGTCGCAGCAGCGGGCCCGCCTGCGGGCCGATCGCTGCCGCTGCGGGCACGCATCGCTTGCCGGTGCAATCGAAGAGATAGAGGTCGGGCCCGACCGCGATATTCTCGCCCAGGTCGACCTGCAGGAACTCGGCGCCCTCTGGCACCGTCACGGTCGACACGCGTTGCGTCCCCTCCGTCAGCGTCAGGGGCTCGACGCGCATGATGCCCGTGGCGCTGCGCGCCACGGCGGCGGTCAGCGGCGCCATCACGTTTTCGGCATTGACGGTAATGGCGCGCGGCGCTCCCGCAGTGAGGGGCCCCGGCGCGGGCACCTGGAGCCGCGCGGCGAGGGCAGATGCTGTCAGTGTGTAGGGAAGCGCCGGGTCGATGGTCGCGTCCGGCGCCTGCCAGCGCAACTCGCCGCCGTCATTGCGCATCGACACGTCCACTTCCCACGTGCCGGGCATGGGATTGGGGATCGTGCGGGCCCTCGGGTTGCGCACGCTTTCGGCGTTGAAGTCCTCCTCGCGGCCGAGGGGGTCGAGGATCGACAGGCGCGCCTCGGCGCCGGCGACGAGGTCGAGCGCAAGCGCCTGCGTGCCTGCTGGAACGTCTATGAAATGTGCGCGCCAGGGGCCCGGTCGCTCGATGGAGTCCTTCCACGTCAGTGTGTACTTCGCGGCCGCGTCGAGCCGCTGTGCGACCACGATGGAAGCCATCGTGCGAAAGGCGTGACCGACCACCGATGGATGATCGAGCGTGATCAGCACGCTGTGCGCCCCGGCGGTTGCCGGCGAAATCTCCACGTCAAGGGACGCGGGAACGCCAGGAGAGAGACGGATCGATGCGGGAACGCGGAAGGTGCCGTCGTTGCCTCTCGCGGTCACGCGGAACGTCATCGCCGAGTCACTCCCACCACGCAGCGTGAAGTGGATGGCACGCGTGGCACGCGCCCCGACGGTCCAGCCCGTGCGTTCCCACAGCCCGACGCCCTCGCCGGCAGTCGCGAGGTCGGTCGCGTGCGCACCCGTGACCGGAGCGCGACTCGTCAGGCGCAGCGCGGGGGCGCGCGTGGACCAGGCGCGAAGCAGCTCGAGTGCGGCGCCTACCTGCACGAGGCCGTTCCCCTGCATGTGCGCCGGCAGGTTGTCCATGTAGCGCGCGCCGTTCGTCATCGCGAGCCACACGCGTCGTGCGTCATGCGGCAGCTTCTCGGCCTTCGCCGCGCCAATCAGCAACGCGAGCGCGCCCGCCATGGTCGGCGTGGCCTGTGACGTGCCACCGCCAATGCTGTAGCCGGGAGGCAACCCGTAGATTCCCCGCACTCCACCACGCGCCTCGTAGAAGCGCATGGCAATCGCGCTCGACAGGATCCCTGACGGCGCCATCAGGTCGGGCTTGATCGCGCCGTCCCCGCCGGGCCCGCCGGAACTCACGCTGTGCACGTTGTCGGCATGACGCAGGCGCACGCCATTGTTGATGCGCCACGCCTCGCGTCCCTGGTACGCCCCCACGGCGAATCCGTGCTGCGCGTTCCCGTGCTCCGCGGTGATCCCCACACCGGGCAGGTTGCTGGCCGGTACGCAGAACGGTTTCTGGTACTTCGCGATCAGGCGGCTCGTGATGATCGTCGGCGCGAAGCGCCCGTCACCAACGCGATAGCCCATGGCGATGAACACGTTCTGCTCGAAGAGCACGACATCGCTGCGCGGATCACGAAAGGCGAGAATCAACGCCTCGGTCACGCCAGACGCGGTCGCGCGATACCCGATCTCCAGGACCTGGGCACCGGGGGCGACGCCCTCGTAGCGCCCGTTCGTCCCCCGACTCCCGACGACGGTTCCTGCGACCATCGTGGAGTGACCGCCAAAGCCGACGTTGATCGCGACGGCCTTCTTCTCCGGATGCACCTGCACCGCAAAGCCAAAGGTCTCGCGATCGTGAGGCGTGGCCGGATTGTCCACGCCAAAGGTCCCGCGGTCCTGACGCACCCGATAGTCGCGCATCGCCCGCGAGTCCTGGAATGAGCGATCCCGGTTCACGTCGACCCACACGTCACCAGTAGCCGCGTCGAGAAGGACGGCGTAGCCGCACGAGCGGTGTGCTTCGGCGGCCGTGTCGGCGGCGAAGGCGTCGAACATGCGGCCAGCAAGGAAGCCACAGAGCCGCATGTTGCGGAACACCCCGAAGCGGAACGGGCCATCGCGCGGCGCTGTGTACGTCGTTCCGTCGACCGACAGCGTCCCGCCACTCGCCCGCACCTCGCGCGATACCTTGACCCACGGGGCGAAGGATGAGGGGTCGTCCTCCGGCAGGACGTCGGGATCTTCGGCCGTGAGGAAGTCGACGACCTTTGGAATTCGCCTTCCGTCCGGGGCACGAGCCACCTGGAATTCCGGGGCAAGGAGGTCGATGTGGCCCTCGACGTGCGCGACGACGACGCCGCGGCCATCGCGCGTGGGATCCCGCCGTCGCATCTCGAGGGCATCGATGTCGGCAAGCGGGGAGTATGGACGACCCAGGGCGTCATCCGGCGTGCGACGCAGCGTGTCCGACGGGAAGCCCTCGGCACCGGCCCAGCGCGTGAACGGCCTGTTGTTGCCAATCATGTCCATCGCCATCGCCTCGATGGACGCGGCGGACATGAGGCGTGGGACGCTGTCGACGTGCAGGCGCGCGCGCAGGTAGCTCACGTCGTCGGCGCGATATTCCACCGTGCCGCCTGCCGCTGACACTGTTGCGGCGGCCGCGGCGGTCTGGCCTTCACGCGCGGCGATGGCAAACCTGACGAGCGTGTCTCCGCGCGCTCGCGCGTGGGCAAGATCGGCGCGTGTGTCGCGATAGACGAACGGGCCTTGTGCCTCGGCGACCTGCGCCCACCCCATGAACAGGGCGCCCATCCAGCGCCATGTGACCGATCCAGACCGCATGCTCGCTCCCGCGACTACGAGTGGCGGAAGAACGGCTCGGGGCGCGCAGTGGTCAAGGGCGCGCGCCATGCCGGTGGAAGCGACGCGGGGCTCCGGCCTTCGCCGGAGCGACGGACATGAAGACGGGGCCCCTCTCGGAGCCCCGCGGGTCGTTCGCCAGCGCATTTCCCATCTCGTCCATCTCGTCCATCTCGTCCATCTCGTCCATCCCGCCTGCCAAATCAGCGAATGTCGATGCGGGGACGGACACGGATCTGGGCATCACGGAGTCGCTGCATGGCCGACCCGATGCGCTCCTCGATCTCCAGGCGACGCTCAGGAGAGAGCCGCATGCGCACGTCACCGTCATCGAGGCGGTCGAAGAAGAACGACTGTCCGTCGGACGAGCCCCCGCGGAAAATGCGCGGCATGACCATCGTGCCCCCGCGTCCGCCCGGTATCTCCAAGGAGAACCCGTCCCCGCTACCGAACCCGCCAAAGCCACCATCGCCGATGAAGAACGAGCGCGACCCCGGCAGGTCCTTCGCCGCGACGGTCTTCACGCGCACGGTGCGCGCCTGGCCACCACGCATCAGGCGCAGCTCGACCTCGTCACCGATCTTCAGCTTCGCGAGTTCCCGCGTGAGGCGGCGCATCCGGCTGTTGCTCACGCTCCAGTCCCCTGCGTCGGCGCCGGACACCCGGAGGTCGACCCCATTGACCGCTGCAATGCGATCGCCTTCCTCGACTCTGGCCTTGTCGGCCGGTCCGTCATCGGTCACGCTGGAGATGAGGATGCCGAGGGTGTCGCGACGGCTCCCCGAGCTGCCGAGGCCGATGCCGAGCGACGGGCGCTCTTCGGCGTCACGACGTGCCGAGGACACGCTGACGCGCTCCGGCCGGAGTGCTTCCGCGGTGCTCGTCTTCACCTTGACGCTCCGCACCTGGCCCTCGCGGTAGACGCGGAGGTCGGCTTCATCCACGACCTTCAGCTTGCCTAACTCGCGAATGAGTCGGCGGGTGCCGAGGCCGAGCATCTCGTCGTCCTCGAGGTCGCTGGCCGAGACGCGGAGTGAAACGCCATTGATGGACTGCAGGCGATCGCCTTCTTCGATGCCGGCCTTCTCGGCGGGCCCTTCGCGCGTCACGTCGGTGACGAGGAGGCCGAGCGTATCACGCTTCCCCCCGGGACCGGTGGCGACGCCGATGCGCGGCCGATCGTCGTCGAAAGCGTTGCTGTATGTGTAGATCCGGGGTTCCGGCGCGCGTCGGTCGCGATCCTCGCGGGAGCGCTCCTGCTGGGCCTCGACCGGGGACGCTGCCAGGAAGGCGAGGGCGACCGGGAGGACGAAACGAGAAGTAGTCATTGGACTCGGGTGGCGGACATCCGGTGTGTCACGTCCCCTGGCGGAGATGGTTTCCGCCTTTCTCGCCGACACCTGTGGTCAGCATGCCACGGAGGGAGCGAGGACTTCCGACCCGGCGATTCCATGGCGCGGGTCGGGGCGTCAGGGCACCCCACCCGCAAGGATGGTTGCGACCTTTGAGAGGTCGATGTTTCCGCCCGATACCACGCAGACAACCTTGCCCGTGCCGGCCTTGCCCGTGCGCGCGGCCGCCACCGACGACGCCCCGGCCCCCTCAGCGAGCACGTGCGCGCGCTCCAGCATGAGGCGAACGGCCTGCGCGACCTCTTCCAGACCGACTACGATCGATCCTTCGAGGAGACTCGCCGCGAGTGGCCACATTTCGGCCAGTACGCTCCTCCCGCCAATGCCGTCGACGAACGACGGCGTGTATTCGATGGTCAACGGGCGACCGGCGGTGAGCGACGCCTGCAGCGGGGCGGCGGTCGCGACTTCCGACGCGTACACGGGCACGCCGGGCAGCGCCACGCCTAACGCGGATGCGATCCCACAGGACAATCCTCCGCCCCCGTACGGCACGATCACGGCGTCAGCGTCGGGCAGGTCCTCGGCGATCTCGAGCCCGGCCGTCCCGTTCCCGGCCATCACGTGGGGGTCAGACACCGGATGGACGAACACGCCGTCGAAGCCCGGCTTGCCGTGCTCCACGAGGATCTGCCACCATTCGTCGAAGGGCAGGCGCACGATGCGTGCCCCCAACCGTTCGACCGCATTGGTCTTGGCCGCGGGCGCGTGCTCGGGGACCGCGACCGTGCAGGGGATGCCTCGCGCCCGCGCGCACCAGGCAACGCCCTGAGCCATGTTGCCGGCGCTCGCCGTCCACACTCCACGCGCCAGCAGCGCAGGATCGGCCATCGCCATGGCGTTCGAGGCCCCCCGGATCTTGAACGACCCGATCGGCTGCAGGCACTCCAGCTTGAGGTAGATCTCGGCCAGCGCGTCGAGGTGCAGCCTGACGAGTGGCGTGCGGATCGCGAACCCCTCAATGCGCTCGCGCGCCGCCCGGATCGCGTCGATCGGGATCGGGTTGGGAAGGACCACCGTCACCGCAGGCCTCCCAGCTCGATCCAGGTGCCCGAGCCCTCGGCGACCGCGCGCTCATAGATCAACCGCGCACTCGCGACGTCCTCGATGGCGAGGCCGAGGGACTTGAAGAGGGTGATTTCCTCGGGCGAGGTACGTCCGGGAATGCGGCCAAGCACGAGCTCCCCGAGTTCGCCCACGATGTGGTCGTCGTCGATCTCCCCTTCCTCGCGCGGAATGAGGAAGTCGCCCGCCTCGGCGAGCACCGATTCACGCCGGTCGACGTAGAGGCGCGAGCGCACCATCGCCTCGGTGTCGAGCTCGCGCGCCGAGGGAATGCTCGAGCCCACGGCGTTGATGTGCGCCCCGGGCCAGAGCCACTCTCCGCTCACCACTGGCTCGCGCGCGGCGGTCGTGGTGCAGATCACCTGGGCGCCGCGTACCGCGTGCTCGGCGCTTACCGCGACCTGTACCTCGATGCCGAATCGGGCCTGCGCCTCGCGCGCGAAACGCTCGCCATTCTCGCGCTTTCTACTCCAGACGCGCACCGACGTGAAGTTGCGGACGCAGCGCATCGCGTCGAGGTGGGTCATGGCCTGGGTGCCGGTGCCGAGAATCGCGAGTTCGCTCGCGTCCTCGCGCGCAAGAAGGCGCGTCGCGAGCCCGGACACGGCCGCCGTGCGGATCGCCGTCACCGAGGACGCGTCGATGATGGCGAGCAACCGTCCATGCTCGCTGTCGAAATAGAGGACGACGCCGATGTGCGAGTCGTACGGCGTGCCGTCGTTGCCGGGAAAGACCGTAATGATCTTGGCACCGATTGACGACCCGAGTACGGCCGGCATTGCCGCGAATGCGCTGCGTCCACCGGGGAGGCGGAGGACGGTGCGCAGCGGCAGGAGTGCTTCACCGCGGGCGAGGGCGCCGAGGGCGTCCGACATGAGGTCGATGCACGCGGCCATGGGCATGAGACGGGCCACATCGGCGTGCGGGACGATCAGGGTGCGTGCGTCGGCCACGGCTCGGGGGTTGAGGTCTTGTCAATGTGCCCGGCAGGTGCGGTATTCCGCTAGCGCGTCGCCGCCCCGCGCAATGTCGCACGCGCCGTCCCCCCGTACCTCCCTCCCTGGACGCACCCATGAGACACCTCCCCTATGTGCTGCTCCTCGCCACCATCGCCTGCGCCGGTGGTGAGAAGCCCTCCGCGGACACCACGGCCTCGGCTCCGGCCACGCCTAACGTCGTCACCGTCATCGCGAACGACTTCGCGTACACCGCACCGGACACCATCCCGTCGGGGATGACGACGTTCCGGCTCGTCAACCAGGGCCAGCAGATCCACCATGTGACCATCCAACGGGTCGGTGAAGGCAAGACGTTTGCCGACTATTCCGAAGCCATGAAGGCGCTGAAACCCGGCGCGCCCCTGCCGACGTGGATCACCGAGGAAGGTGGACCGAATCCACCGGCCCCCAACGATACCACGAGCGTCACGCAGGAGATGCAGCCCGGCACGTACGTGCTCATCTGCTTCGTGGACACGCCCGACCGCGTACCGCACTTTGCCAAGGGCATGGTGCGCCCACTCATCGTCACGCCGTCCTCCACGGCGTCGGCTCCGGCGCCGACGGAAGACGTGAAGGTGGTGATGAAGGAATACGCCTGGGAGATCACGCCAGCACTCACCGCGGGCAGGCACACCCTCAAGGTCGAAAACGCCGGAGCGCAGGCGCACGAGTTCTTCATCGTCAAGCTGCACGAAGGCAAGACGCCCGAAGACATGGGCAAGTGGGCCGCGACGTATCAAGGCCCGCCACCGGGAACGGCCATGGGCGGGCTCACCGGCATGCGTCCGGGCGGCGTGTCCTGGGTGGACGTCAACCTCACGCCGGGGAATTACATGATGATCTGCTTCGTCCCCGACGCGAAGGACGGCAAGGGGCACATGCAGCATGGCATGGTGCTGCCGTTCACGATCTCGTGAGCGTGCTCGCAGATATGCGGAGGCACGAGCAGGCTACTCGCGCGCGTCCATCGCCTGCTTCACGGCGCGTGCGAGCGTGTCCTGATCGTACGGCTTGGCCAGCAGGTGCAACTCCGCGACTGCGGTGCGGTGCTGGATGATCTCGAGCGAGTAGCCCGACGTGAACAGCGCGGGCACCTCGGGGCGGCGTCGCTTGAGTTCCGCCGCGAGTTCGAGCCCCGACATCGACCCGGGGAGCACGACGTCGGTGAACAGGAGGTCGATGCGCGGTTCGCGTTGCGCCAGCGCGAGCGCCGTCGGGCCATCGCGCGCCGCCAGGACGCGGTAGCCGAGCGATTCCAGCATGCGTGAGGCGCCGGAACGCAGCGCCCGGTCGTCTTCGGTGAGGAGGATGACCTCCCCCGCGCCGCGCGGCACCGCGTCAGTGCGCACCTTGAACTCCTGCGTTTCCTCACCCTCCACGAGCGGGAAGTAGAGCTTGACCGTCGTGCCGTGACCGACTTCGCTGTACACACGCGCGTGGCCGCCGGACTGCCTGACGAATCCGTAGACCATGCTCAACCCGAGCCCGGTCCCTTCCCCGGTGGGCTTCGTGGTGAAGAAGGGCTCGAACACACGCGTCAGGACCTCCGGTGCGATGCCGGTGCCCGTGTCGGCCACGGTGACGAAGGCGTATGGCCCGCGCGTTGCCTCGGGGTTCCCCCGCACATAGTGATCGTCAAGGAAGACGCGTCCCGTCTCGATGACGAGGAGCCCGCCCTTCGGCATCGCATGCCGGGCATTGACCACGAGGTTCAGGATGGCGGTGTCGAGCTGGACCGGGTCGACCTTCACCTGGCCGGCTTCCCCGAGGTTCAGTCGCAGCGTGACGTCCTCCCCAACGGCGCGCAGCAACATCGACTCCATCTGCCGAACGATCTCCGTGAACGAGGTCCGGCGCGGCTGCAACGGCTGGCGTCGCGCAAAGGCGAGGAGCTGGCTGGTCAGGACGGCCGCGCGCGTGGCGGCGGCGCGAATCTCTCCGAGCGCCTCCTGGTCCTCTTCGTGCGTCGGGCTGGCCGGGTCGCTGCGGATCAGCGAGGCATATCCGAGGATCACGGCAAGCAGGTTGTTGAAGTCGTGGGCGACCCCCCCGGTGAGTCGACCCAGCGCTTCGAGATGCTGCGAACGCTCCGCGACCGCGAGCATCGCGGCGCGGCGATCGACCTGCCGGAACATGGCGCCGAGGGTGACGGCGGCGAGGACCGCAATCGCCCCCAGGACGACCGCCGAGATCAGCGCATCGCGGTTCACGTTGGCGAGCACCTCGCGCTCGCCCAGCGACACGGCAACGACCAGCGATTGCGGCTCGAGGAGCTCGACCGCGTTGCGCAGGGCGGGGCGAGACGCCGTGGCCTCCGTGCGGAACGTCCCCGTGCCGCGCTGGCGTGCCGCGACCAGCAACGGATCGTTGGCGGCATTTCCCCCGATCGTGTTGCCTGACGAGGGCACGCGGAGGAGCACGACGCCGCTGGTGTGCAGCACCGAGATCATCCCGTCGCGACCCACGTCGACGGTGCCGAAGAGGTCGCGCAGGGAATCGGGAAACATCGTCGCGATGGCGGCACCGTCGAAGTTGCCCTTCGCGTCCACGAGCCGGCGACCGATGGGAATGACGAACCCCCCCACCGGATTGAACAGCGCGGGAAATGGCGTCGAGATGAGCGGCCGCACCGTCGTGTCGGTGCGCAGCGTGCGGAACATGAACTCCTCGCGGCGCGACTGGCCGATGAGACCCGGCAGAGTGGAGTGTCGAATGATGCCTTCCCGATCCATCACCGAGATCGAGCCGACACTCGAGATACCGGCCTGCGCCGCAGCGAGGGGTGGTTGCCACTCCGCGTCCGGTGCTCCCGGCCCGCCGAGCCGCACGTTGAGCACCGTGAGCTGCCGCAGCGTGGCATCGGAGGCGGCAAAGGCCTCGATGACGTAGCGCGCCAGGATGTGCGTAAGGTTGAGCACCCTCGCATCCCCGGCGGCCACGACGCGCTCGCGGCGGGCGGCCAGGTCGAGAAAGCGCAGGACCGCCAGGAACGTCAGGACCACCACGGTCACGCCGACAGCGATCCGCTTGAAGCGCGTGCGGCGAACGAGTTCCCCTTCCTCCATCCCCATTACGTCGTCGTGATACCGACCGTCACAGCGACCTCCAACGGAACGATGTGCCCGCGAGCGAGAGCCGACCCCCTGTACCCGCGACTAGTATGGGGGTCGGCACCGCGCAATGCTACACTACCAGGCTGAGCAGGCGCCCGGGCACGAAGATGACCTTCCGCAACGAGCCGGTGACAAACTTTGCAATGCCTGGTTCGGCCAGCGCGAGCGCCACCGCATCGTCCTGCCCGATGCCGACCCCGACGGACAGGGTGCCGCGGAGCTTGCCGTTCACCTGCACGGCGAGCTGGTAGGCATCCTCCCTGGCGAGGGCCTCGTCGAACCGCGGCCAGCCGGCGTCGAACACGCTGCCCCCGTGCCCGAACCGCTCCCAGAGTTCCTCGGCCACGTGCGGCGCGAAGGGCGCCGCCATCTGCACCACCGGCTCGACCTCGGCGCGATGCGGACGGCGTTCCCCGCGGCGAAGCACGTTCATGTACTCCATGAGCGCGGCGATCGCGGTGTTGTAGCTCAACTTCGGGATGTCGGCGCCCACCTTCGCGAGCGTCTGGTGCAGCTTGCGCATCACGGACTCGTCAGGCACGCCTTCCGTGGTGGCCAGGGTCGCGGCGAGCCAGAGCCGGTCCAGGAAGCGCTTCACGCCGCTGATGCCGGCGTCGCGGAAGTCGCCGCCTTCCTCGTACGGCCCGAGGAACATCAGGTACGTGCGGAACGCGTCGGCCCCCCACTGCTCGATGAACTGGTCGGGGATGACGACGTTGCCCTTGGTCTTGGACATCTTCGCCCCTTCCTTGATGATCAGGCCGTGCGCCCGGAAGCGGGTGAAGGGTTCCTCGAACGTGAGGTGCCCCATGTCGTGCAGCACCATCGTGATGAAGCGCGAGTAGAGCAGGTGCAGCACGGCGTGCTCGTTGCCGCCGATGTAGGAGTTCACCGGCAGCCACTTGCGCGTGATGGCCGGATCGAACGCGACGTCGGTGCGGTCGGCGCTCGGGTAGCGGAGGAAGTACCAGCCGCTGTCGAGGAAGGTGTCGGACACGTCGGTCTCGCGGCGCCCCTGCTTTCCGCACTTTGGGCACGCCACGTGGTACCACTCGGCGTGCCGCGCGAGCGGGGAGATGCCCGAGTCGTCGGGGCGGTAGTCCTCGATGTCGGGCAGCACGACGGGCAAGTCGGCCTCGGGCACCGGCTGCGCACCGCACACGTCGCAGTAGATGATGGGGATCGGCGGCCCCCAGTAGCGCTGCCGCGAGATGCACCAGTCGTGCAGGCGGTAGTTCACGACGCCCTTTCCCGCCCCCTTGCCGTGCAGCATCTCCGTGATGTCGCGCTTCGCGTCGGCCACGGTGCGCCCGTCGAAGGTCCCGCTGTTCACCAGGCGGCCCGCCTCGTTCTCGACGAATGCCACGGCCAGCTCGGTCGACGCGTCGTCTCCCGCTCCGGCCACCACGCGCACGATCGGCAAGCCGAACACCGTCGCGAACTCGAAGTCGCGCTCGTCGTGCCCCGGCACGGCCATGATCGCCCCCGTGCCGTAGTCCATCAGCACGTAGTCGGCAATCCAGACGGGGATCGGTGCTCCCGTGGCCGGATTGACGGCGTGGCTCCCGGTGAAGACCCCGGTCTTCTCCTTGTTGACCTTTCGCGTGATGAGGTCCTGCCGCGCCGACCTGGCGCGATAGGCGTCGACGGCCTCACGCTGTACATCGGTTGTCAGTGCCGGCACGAGCGGGTGCTCGGGGGCGAGCACCATGTACGTCGCGCCGAAGATCGTGTCGGCCCGCGTGGTGAACACGGGAATGGCGTGGCCACCCGTGCCCTGCACCGGAAACACCAGCTCCGCTCCCTCGCTCCGCCCGATCCAGTTGCGCTGCGCGGTCTTGGTGGTCTCCGACCAGTCGATCGTCGCCAGGTTGTGCAGCAGGCGTTCCGCGTAGTCGCTGATGCGGAAGAACCACTGCTCCAGGAAGCGCTGCTCGACCACGGTGCCGCAGCGCTCGCACGCGCCGCCCACGACCTGCTCGTTGGCCAGCACCGTCTTGCAGCTCGGGCACCAGTTCACGGCCGCCTTTTTCTTGTAGGCCAGTCCGTGCTTGTACAGTTGCAGGAAGACCCACTGCGTCCACTTGTAGTAGGACTGGTCGGTGGTATCGACGGAATAGCGCCAATCCACCATCAGCCCGGCGCGCTCGAGCTGCCGCCGGAAGTTGGCAATGTTGCGCGGGATCAGGCGCATCGGATGCACGCCGACCTTGAGCGCGTAGTTCTCGGAATGGATCCCGAACGCGTCGTAGCCCAGGGGCTCGAACACGGTGTGTCCCTGGAGGCGCTGAAAGCGGGCGTAGATGTCGTTCCCCGTGAAGGCGAACAGGTTGCCCACGTGGAGCCCTTCCGCCGACGGGTACGGGAACATCATCAGGGCGTAGAACGGCCGTTCGCCTCCGCCAAGGTCGGTGTGGTTGGTACCGCGCTCCCGCCAGCGCTCCTGCCACTTCGCCTCCACGGCGGTGGGATCGTAGCCGTCCTCGGTGGCGCCGGGGGACGGTTCGGCGGGATCCAGATGGGAAGTCATTGTCGTGCTTCGAGATGGGGAACAAGGCGAGCCGCGCCGAGGGGTCTTCCGGGCGCGGCTCGTCGTTTCGGGGAATCTAGCGG
>JACMLI010000077.1 GCA_014379705.1 Gemmatimonadaceae bacterium | reverse complement strand
GGCCGGTGGCTTCGGCGCGTTCCATGACCGCGTCGACCGCGTGGACGCTCGTCCAGAGCACCCAGTCAAACGATTGGATGCCGGCGAGGTGCCGGTCGACCTCATCGTACGAGGCCGGGCGCGTGAACGACGCACCCGGGCAGTGAATCGGGATCGCGCCCGCGCGCGCGAGCAGCTCCAGGAGTGGCACCGCGCGCTCCGCTGGACGCGTCACGATGACGCGCACGTCGTGGAGGTGCGCCCATCGAGGCTCGACGTGCGGCAGTTCAACCCCCTGACTCATGCCGGTTCATGGCGATGCCCGTCGAGGAGCTCGCGTCCCCCGGCGGACAGGATCGCATTCGCCAGGCGCGCCCCACAGCCACGCGGATCGGCCGCGTCGCCGGTGGCGACCTGCCGAATCGCACGGCCATCGGTCGAGCCGATGTAGCCCACCATCCGGAGCGTGTCGCCGTGCAGGGATGCGTGCGCCCCAACAGGTGCGCTGCAACCACCACCAACGGTCCCGAGAAACGCACGCTCGGCCTCGAGGGCGCAGCGACTCGCCGCATGCTCCAGCGGGGCAACGAGGTCGTGCAGGAACGAGTCCCCGGTCCGGGCCTCGAGGGCGAGGGCGCCCTGACCCACAGCGGGAATGAAGGCGTCGGGATCGAAGGCGGTCGTGATCCGGTCGCTGAGCCCCAAGCGGTCCAGGCCCGCCGCGGCGAGGACGATGGCGTCGTAGGCGCCCTCGTCGAGTCGCCGCAACCGCGTATCGATGTTGCCCCGAATGGAGCGCACGTCGAGGTCGGGGCGCCGTTGACGGAGCTGTCCGATGCGGCGGGGGCTGCTCGTGCCGATGGTCGCTCCGGACGCCAGCGCCTCGAGCGTGCCCGATCGGCTCACCAGCACGTCGCGCGCGTCGGCGCGTCCGGGAACGCAGGCGATGCACATGTCTGCGGGGAGCTGCGATGGCAGGTCCTTGGCGCTGTGCACGGCGAGGTCGATGCGGCCGGTGCGCAGGGCCTCCTCGATCTCCTCGACGAACACACCCTTGCCGTCGATCTGGGCGATCGGACGATCGAGGATCCGGTCCCCGCGGGTGACGATCAACTCCTGCTTCACCTCCAGCGCCGGATAGAGCGACTGGAGCATCCGGGAGATGAGGCCCGTCTGGGCGAGGGCGAGGGCGCTGCGCCGCGTCCCGATGGTGAGGGTCATCGGCTCGGCACCAGCGCCTCGCTGGGCTTGCCATGCATGAGGGAGCGACGCCAGGGCGGACATGTCGTTGCGGGAGGGGAGGGCTCGTCCGCGTACGCTGTCACTAACACCCTTTGGTGTCAATACTTCTTTACAGTCCGATGCGTTCGGTGCGTTAGAGCAGGGTGGGGTTGGCTCTCCAGACGACGAGGGTGAGCAGCGATGCGAAGCTCACCCATGCCAGGTAGGGCAGGAGGAGGAGGCCAGCGGCACGCCTGACCCGGGCGAAGGCAAAGGCCGTGGCAGCCACGAGGACCCAGAGGATGAGCACGTCAATGAACGCTGCCCGGCCATCCCGCCACGCAAAGAAAAACCAGCTCCAGAGCGCGTTCGCGATGAGCTGCGCAGCATACACGGCGAGCACTCGACGCGCCGCCCACCATCCCTGGCGCCGGATGACGAGCCACGCGGCCACGGCCATGGAGAGATAGAGGACGCTCCACACCGGGCCGAAGACGCCTGCGGGGGGAGCCCACGTCGGCTTGTCGAAGGCGGCGTAGAGCGTCACCGCCTCCCGCGAACCGAGTGCACCGAGTGCTCCTGTGGCCGCCGTGACCGCTATGCAGCCCGCGAGCCCGAGGCCGGAGCGCAGGGCGGACGGCGACGGTGCAGTGGAGCCCCGATCGGGGAGTGCGCGCGTGGTCTCGGATGTCATGCGATCCATGTCAGCGTGGTGTTCCGATGCATCCAGATCCGGCCGACCCGTCGTAGTGTTCCGGACTGGGTCGCACAACGGACCAACGCCGACCGGGGTCCCGAACGTGCCCGTTTCGTTGATTCACTTCCGCCGGAGCGCCCCATGATCGTGCTCGAGATCGTGCTGCCATTCGCCTTCGTGATCGGACTCTGCGCCTATGAACTGTGGCGGCTGAAGAGGGACGAAAAAGGGACGAGTAGACGGGATGGACGAGATGGTTGAAACGGAAGGGCCCGAGCGCTG
The DNA here is from genome assembly GCA_014379705.1 of Gemmatimonadaceae bacterium. Lineage (GTDB taxonomy): Bacteria > Gemmatimonadota > Gemmatimonadetes > Gemmatimonadales > Gemmatimonadaceae > RBC101. The sequence continues at coordinate 41 of JACMLI010000077.1, read as the reverse complement.
CGCGCTCGGGCCCCATTCAGATGCACTTCCGTCCATCTCGT
>JACMLI010000580.1 GCA_014379705.1 Gemmatimonadaceae bacterium | reverse complement strand
TGGGCTTCTCAGCGCCCGGGGTCCAGATGCGCGTCTCGTAGCTCCGACCCTTGCTGTCGAGGAAGCCAACGCGAATGCGCGCGATGTCGTCGAGCCGGACTTGCACCTGGCCACCGTCGATGCCTGTGAGGTCGATCAAGCCGTCGCTCACGCGAACCCAGGCGACGGACCCCTCGAGTCCAAGGCCTCGCATGTGGCGCGTCACGTAACACTGAAAGGTGTGCTCGGGCATTCGTAAGTGTGCGGGATGGTGTGACGATTGTCGAGCGACGACAGGTGTGCGGGTTCGCAGTGCGCCAGCGCTGGTTGACACGCCGCGTCAGGGGAATCAGGCTCTCCAATTCCCCAAGCCACGAGCATTCATGCGACGCCTCCTTCCGGGCTTCTTCCTCGCTTCGGCCGCGACCCTGGCAGCGCAGGCCCCGTCCCCCGCCGCGCGACTCGACACGGCCTTCGCGCCGCACAACGGGACCGATCGTCCCGGATGTGCCGTGAGCGTGGTGAATCGCGGCCAGTTCGTCGTTGCTCGTGGCTATGGCATGGCGGACCTGGCGAGCGCGCAGGCGATCAGCGCGCGATCGGTCTTTCACGTCGCGTCCGTCTCCAAGCAATTCACGGCCATGAGCATCGTACTGCTCGACCAGGCGGGGCGTCTTTCGCTCGACGACGACGTGCGCAAGCACATTCCGGAGCTGCCCGTGTATGATCGGCCGATCACCATCCGCCAGATGCTGCACCACACCTCGGGGCTGCGCGACCAATGGAACCTGCTGATCACCGCGGGATGGCGGCTCGGCGATGACCTGGTGAGCGAGCAGGACGTGATGGACATCGTGCCGCGCCAGAAGGGGCTCAACTTCTCCCCGGAGACGGACTGGTCGTACAGCAACACGGGCTTCACGCTCGCCGCCGTGATCGTCCGTCGCGTCACGGGACAATCCCTCCGGGCCTTCGCGGACTCGGCGCTTTTCAAGCCCCTCGGGATGCGGGACACGCATTTCCACGACGACAACCTGATGGTCGTGCCCGGGCGGACGCGAGGCTACACCTTCCGTGCCGGCGAGTGGAAGGAGACAGTGCCGAACTATTCCACCGTGGGCGCGACGAGCCTGTTCACGACCGTGGAAGACCTGGCGCGCTGGCACGGCCAGCTGGCCCAGGGCACGGTCGGGAGCCGCACGGCGATTGCCACGCTGACGCAGCGCCCTGTGCTGCGCACGGGCGACACGCTGCAGTACGCGTTAGGTATCCAGCACGGCACCTTGCGCGGGACGCCGACGCTCGCGCACAGTGGCGGGGACCCGGGGTATGCCTCGTACCTGCTCCACTTCCCGCGCACCGGGTCCGGGGTGGCCGTGTTGTGCAACACGTCCGGTGGCGCCAACCCCGGTCGCCTCGCCGAACTCGCGGCCGACGCGTACCTCGGCGGTGAACTCGGCCCCGACGTGCCGTTGCCGTCGGCGGTCACGGCGGCCCAGGTGGCGGGAATGGAAGGACTGTACTGGAGCGACTCCCTCGAGGCCAACGGGCGCGTGGCCGTTGACAGCGGGATCGCGGTGTGGCGCGTCGGGCAAGGAGCCACGCGCTTGCGCGTGCGGGCGGATGGGGCATGGCAGCTGGGCGCTGGGGCGGCCTTCCTTCGCCGGCAGGGCGACGGCACCCTGATGTACACGAGCGGCAACGGGGAGCGGGCCGCGTACCGACGCGTCGACCCGGCCACACCCGCGGTCGCCGACCTGTCGGCGCTGGCCGCTCGCTATAGCAGCGACGAGTTAGGTGTGGTGTGGGAGCTGCGCGTGCACGGTGACTCGCTGATGCTCCGCCGCCCCAAGTTTGCCGCCGCGCGCATGGTGCCGCTGTTTCGCGACACCTGGACGGCGGGAAGCGGCCTCGGGTTCGTGATGCGGGCGGTGCGCGATGCCCGCGGGAAGGTGACGGCGATCACGGTCGGGTCGGGGCGCGTGCGCCACATGCGATTCGCGCGGATCGGCGAGTAGCGCAGGACCACGGCGGGCGAAGGGTCGCTCTCCCTTTCGAGAGACGCGCCGCACGCCGAAAGCCGAGATAATGCACGAGTACATGCCACGACGGGGCCGGGCGACGTCTGCCCCCCGCCGCGGCCGCGTGCGCTTCTCCCACATGCAAGGAGCACCACAATGTCCGTCGCCAAGGTCTCGGAGATCATTGCCTCGTCCCCCGTGTCATTCGACGATGCGATCCAAAAGGGCCTCAGCCGTGCGAACAAGACGCTGCGTAACGTCAAGGGCGCATGGATTTCCAACATGAAGGTCGAATGCGAAGGAGACAAGATCACCGAGTATCGCGTCGACATGAAGGTCACCTTCGTGCTCAACGACTGACCCAGACCCTCGAGACACAACATGACCAATCCACGCGAACCGTCCGCGGATTTTTCCAACGTACGCTCGGGAAGCTCCTCGGATGCGATGTCGAGGGACGAAGCCACGGCGAGACCCGAGGCCAGGATGCACACGGTCGTCAAGGGCGACACGCTCTCGAAGATCGCAAAGGAGTACTACGGCGATGCCTCGAAGTGGAAGGCGATCCACGAAGCCAACCGCGACTTGATCGCCAATCCCGACCTCATCCAGATCGGATGGGAGCTCACGATTCCCCAACTCTGAGTCTTATGCGACACATCAACTATGCCGCCGGCGCGCTCCTGCTCGCCGTGACGATCGCCTGCAGCAAGAAGGAAGAAGCCGCCGTGGCCGATAGCGCCGCTGCCGCCCCGATGACCCCGCCCGCCGCGGTCGCGAACGTCTCGATCCTGGAGCTGGGCAGGGGTATCGGGCCGAACATGCGCGTGACCGATACGACGTCGATGTTCAAGGCTGGCGACACGATCTACCTCGCGGTCGTGACCGAAAATGCGGCACAGGGCTCGATGCTCACCGCGAAGTGGACGTTCCAGGATGGGCAGGTCGTCGACTCGACGTCGCAGCCGGTCGCCCCGCCTTCTGCCACCGAGCCGGTATCGGTGACGGAGTTCCACGTCTCCAAGCCTGGTGGCTGGCCCGCCGGCAAGTACACGGTCGAAGTGATGCTCGACGGCGCCTCGAAGGGCTCGAAGACCTTCGACGTCGGCAGGTAACACCGCTGACCGTGGGTGTCCGTGCCTTTCGGCACGGGCACCTACCCTGCCATCGCGCGCAACGACTCCGCGGTGGCCTCATCTGCAGGATAGAACAGCTCGATCGTGAGCTCGGCCAGCGTGACGTTCCGCGGCGAGCCGAACGTCATGAGCGTCGTGAAGAGCGACAGGCGCGCCCCACCTAACGACAACACGCACGGGACGAGCAGCCGTTCCTCCGCCGGGACGGGCCGCGCCGGCGTTCGCCGCAGCGTGCGCACGTTCGGATAGTCGAGCACCTCCGCCAGCAGGGCGTCGGTCCCGGCATCGAACGTGGACGCCGCGAGGCGTTCGAGTTCGCCCACCAGGTACCGCCCCCAGGCATCGAAGTTGCTCGTGACGGCGGAGAAGCCGTCAGGATGGAGGCTCGCGCGGAACATGTTGATCGTTGGTTGTGACAGCGATGGAGGCAGGAGCAACATCATCCGCCTCGCCGACGCATTTGCGAGCACGACGTTCCAGTGCCGATCGAGGGCAACGCCGGGGTATGGCTCATGCGCAGCCAGCAAGCGCTCGATCTGGCGATGGACGGCCGCCATGTCCGGAGACGTCAGTTCGAGCTCCGGGTAGCGCGGGGCGAATCCCGCGGCGAGGAGCAACTCGTTTCGTTCGCGCAGCGGCACCTGCAGGTAGTCAGCGAGGGTCATGACGAGTTCGGCGCTCGGCCGTGAGCGCCCCGTTTCGACGAAGCTCAAGTGTCGCGCCGAGATACCTGCCTCGAGCGCGAGCGAGAGCTGGCTCAGCCGACGCTTCTCGCGCCATGCGCGCACGAGGCGCCCGACCGCGCTGTCGGCCGTTGGCGCGTTGGGCTGGAGGTCGCGAGTACTGCCGGTAGTCATGACGGCAGAAGGTGCGCGGGCAGCGCGGGCGCTGTCCATCCGCCACAGCGTCACCGCGAGGTCGAACCCCGGCATGGGACGTCGGTCACCAGTTGGGGCACGACCGACTCAAGCGCGCACGACCCTGCCGTCGTCCACCACGGCGTCACGCGACGCACGCAGGCCGGCCACTTCGAGCCCCGCGAAGGAGAAGACCGTCACGACCTGCAGCATGATGAAGAGCACACCAACCCCTGTCGGCGTGAGCGCATCGATGGCGAGCAGGGTCATGCACGCCACCGCCCACGCCAGGTTGCCGACGATGATGGTAGCGATGAGGGCCCACGCCACGGTGGCACTCCGGGCGGTGAACACGAGGAGCGCGGCGTACGCAAGAAGGAAGAGGCCAGTCGCCAGCACGAGACCCTGGGGGAAGTTCGTCAGGCGGCTGAGCCACGCGGCAGCGATCACCTGCAACAGGCCGACAAGTCCACTGGCGGCCGCGTCGGCGAGAAGAGCAGTCCTGAGCAGGGACGAGGGAATGATCGTTCGCATTTGACTCCGTGAGTTCAGCATCGCGGGACGCTGCGGCGCCTCGGTGCGCCATCGCTTCACGTCCCGCCCGGGTGTGACCGAATCTCATCCCACCCCTGCACCAAGTCGATTACCTCGCAGGTACACGAGGAGGCTGGCCATGCAGGGTGGATGGACAAGCGCCCGCCTCGGCTCTTCGGCCGGGACAAGGATCTGGCATCTGCCATCTACCGTCGCCTCCGGGCGATTGCCGACGCGCGCATCCCCGGCGATCGGTGCCTGAGGCGCGCGGGTGTCGTTTCCCTGGATTCTCCCATACCTTGGCGTCACCCACGACCCCTTCACATGCCGTATCGCTTCCTTCGTCCCGTCTTCATCGCGTCCCTCGCGGCCCCGCTCGCCCTCGGCGCGCAGCAGCAAGTGGACATCCTGATCCGGGGCGGACGCGTGATCGATGGTTCGGGGTCGGCTGCGCGCCCGGCAGACGTGGGGATCACCGGGGATCGAATCACGTTCGTCGGGGACGCGGCTTCTGGGCGGGTGGCCGCCGCGCGGACGATCGATGCGACCGGGCAGGTGGTGACGCCGGGGTTCATCGATCCGCACACGCACACGTTCGGTGACTTGCAGAACGCGCAACGTCAGCGGCGACAGAACGCCACGTACCTCATGCAGGGGGTGACCACGGTCATCACGGGCAACGATGGCGGTGGCCCGATCGACGTGGATGCGAGCCTCAAGCGCTACGCCAGCGAAGGCATCGGGACGAACGCCGCGCTGTACATCGGTTTCGGCTCGCTTCGCCAACGCGTGCTGGGACCGGGGAGCGCCGCCGCCAACGCGTCACAGCTGGACCAGATGAAGCAGATGGTGGTGCGTGCCATGGATGCCGGGGCGCTCGGGCTGAGCACCGGCTTGTACTATGCGCCGCAGAATTACGCGTCCACCGAGGAAGTGATCGCGGTGGCACGCGAAGCGGCGACGCGCGGCGGCGTGTACGACTCGCACCTGCGCGACGAGAGCTCCTACACGATCGGCCTGGTCGGCGCGGTGGCCGAGGCCATCCGCATCGGACGCGAGGCGCGGCTGCCAGTGCACATCGCGCACATCAAGGCGTTAGGCGTGGATGTGTGGGGGCGCAGCGACTCGGTGATCGCCATGATCAAGGCGGCGCGCGCGGCCGGCCAGGTCATCACCGCTGACCAGTACCCGTACACGGCGAGTGGCACCGGCGTTGGCGCCTCGCTCCTGCCACGCTGGGCGGAGGCCGGGGGGCGCGACTCGCTGCGGCTCCGGGCGCAGGATCCGGCAACCCGCACACGGCTCCTGGCGGATATGCGCGAAAACCTGCGCCGGCGGAATGGTGCCAAGTCGCTGCTCATCACCGAGGCGGACCGGAAGGACATTGCCGGCAAGACGCTCGAGCAGATTGCCACGGCGCGCGGCGTGGAGCCGGTGATCGCGGGACTCGACATCATCCTCACGGGTGACGCGTCCGTCGCGTCGTTCAACATGAGTGAAGACGACATCGCCCGGTTCATGCGCGAGGACTTCGTGCTGACGGGGAGCGACGGCTCGGATGGCCACCCGCGCAAGTACGGCACCTACCCGCGCAAGCTGCAGGTGTACGTGCTGGGCAAGAAGGTGATCTCGCTCGAAACCTTCGTACAGCGCAGCAGCGCCGCTGTGGCGAAGGCACTCGGGATCGCGAAGCGCGGCACGATCGCGACAGGCGCGTTCGCCGACGTCCTGGTGTTCGATCCCGCCAAGGTGCGCGAGCGCTCGACGTACGAGGCACCGACCCTGCTCGCCGAGGGCATGTCGTTCGTCCTCGTGAATGGCAAGGTGGCGGTGGACGCGGGCAAGCTCACGCCGGAGCTTGCCGGGCGCGGGCTCAAGCGCGGCGTCGAGTAAGGTGATGATGTCGCGGGCCGGTCGAGGGATGAGCGTCGTCCGATCCCGCACTGCCCGGCTCGCGCGCTGCCTGCGATGGCTCGTGCCACTCGCCCTCGTGGCCGCGCCCGCGGGAGCACAACTGACGCTCACCTACCGCCTGTCGACGCTCCAGAATCCGCGGGGCATTGCGTGGCATCGCCTCGACGCGCCGCACTTCACCATCCTCTATCCCGACTCGTTAGGTGAGGAGGCGCAGCGCGTGGCGCGGCTGCTCGAGGCGAACTACCGACCTTTGGCGGCGAGCCTGGGCAAGGCACCGCCACGCATCCCGGTGGTGCTCAACAACCAGTCGATGACGTCCAACGCGTACGTGGCCTGGGCGCCGCGGCGCTCGCAGTGGTACGCGATGCCCAACACGTCCACCGACGCCTTCGGTCCGATGGACTGGTACACGTTGCTCGCGAAGCACGAAGGGCGGCATGTGGTGCAGGAGCACGCAGTGCGCACGGGGCTGGTCGGGTTCATGGGGCGGCTCTTCGGCGACAACACGGTCTCGTTCCTGGGCAGCCTGTACTTCCCAGCGTGGTTCTGGGAGGGAGACGCCGTGGGGATGGAGACGGCGCTCTCGGAAATGGGGCGTGGACGCCAGCCATCGTTCGCCGCGCGCATGCGCGCGCTCACCGCGAGCGGGGCGCGCTACGACTACTACCCGGCGTGGCAGGGGACCTATCGCACCGCGTATCCGGATTGGTACGAGCAGGGTTACGTGCTCACGAGCTGGGTGCGGCGTCACCACGGCGATTCGGCGTGGCGCCGGGTGATCCAGCGCGCGGCGCGCAATCCGCTCGCGCCCTGGGCCTTGAGCATGGCGCTGAAGCAGGAGACGGGGCACGCCCTCCCCGCCGTGCACCGTGCGGCTGTCGCGGAGATCGATTCGCTCTGGCGCATCCAGCGCGACGCCATCGTCGAGACACCGGCCACGCGTCTCTCGCCGGACGCACCCGACTATCGCAGCTGGTCGCAGCCGCAATACGCCAGCGACGGCACCATCATCGCCACCTACGCAGACCTCAACACCGTCACCCAGCTCGTCCGCCTCCGCAACGGTCGCCGCGAGGTGCTGGTGAAGCGCGTTGGCATCATCAACGACCTGCAGTTCCACGTGCAGGGCAATACGGTCGTGTGGGCCGAGTACCAGGCGGATCCACGCTATGGAGAGCGCAACTTCCTCGCGGTGAAGCGGCTGGACCTCACGACCCGGAAAGTCACGCGCCTCGCGAACCGCACGCGGTACACGGCGCCGCAACTGTCTCCCGATGGCACGCGCATCGTCGTGGTGGAACTGACGCCGTCTCGTGCGGCGCGCCTCGTGGTGCTCGATGCGCTGACGGGAGCAGTACTCCAGCGCTTGCCGGATGACCCCGGAATGCTGCTCACCCCCGTGTGGGCTCCGGGTGGGCGTGATGTGTATGCCGTGCGAATTGACGCCACCCGCGGCAATGCGCTGGTGCGGATTTCCCTCGACCAGCGCGCAGAACGCACGATCATCGACTTCGCCCCGTGGGCGATCTCGCGGCCGCAGGCCATCGGCAACCGCGTGATCTTCAGTTCTCCCCGCGCCGGTCTCGACGACATCTGGAGCGCGGACACGTCCAGTGGGGCGCTCGCGCGCCTGACCTCGCGCAAGTTCGGGGCATCGTCGCCGCGGATGTCCAACGATGGGCAGCGGCTTCTCTTTGCGGACTACGGCCCGCACGGGTCCGATGTCGCCGAGATGTCGGTCGATGCGCAGCGGGAGGTGCCGGCCGCGTCGGTGGCTGCGGGTCCCGTGCTCTTTGCCGATTCGGTCGTGGCCCAGGAAGGACGCCTCTCTCCAGCCGCAGACGCCGCGGCGCCGCTTGGGCGCCTCTCCGTCAAGCCATTCGCAGGATGGTCGCGCCTCTTCGACTTTCACAGCGTGACCATTGCCCCGACGAGTGATGGCCTCAACTCCGGGCTCGCGCTCGAATCGCGCAACCTCCTCAACACGTTCGGGCTCAACGCGGGGTTCACCGTCAACCCCAACGAACGGACGTTCGCGGTCGAGAGTGGCGCGAGCTACGCGGGCTTGCCCGTCATCTTCGACGGCAGCGTGCGCCTCGGCTCCCGCGCGTCGTCGTACGTGGACAGCGCCGGGGCGGAGCAGGGATTCAGCTGGAACGAACGCAGCGCCCATGTGGTGGCTCGGCTCCCGCTCACGCGGCTCAATGGCCAACAACGGCAATCGCTCGTTGCGAGCGTGGGCGCCGCCCTGACGCACATCAGCGACCAACCCGTCGCGTTCCGGAACGAGAACAACAACGGCACGTTCCTCCCGGTCTCGTATACGCTCACGGCGAGCCACGTGCGCGCTGCGGCGCATCGTGACCTCTTTCAGACCGGGGCGACGCTGCAGGCGATCTATCGCCATACGCCGGGTTCGGGGGACTACGACAGCCACATCGCGGCGGCGCGCGGCACGGCGATCACTCCGGGCCTCTTCGCCAGTCATGGCCTGGTGATGGACGCGGGACACGAGGAGCAGCGGCCCACCAACTACCGCTTCTCGAGCGAAGTGCTCTTTCCCCGGGGGTTCAGCCGGCGCTACCACGACCGCCTGACGAGGGTTGGCGCGTCGTATGGCCTGCCGCTGCTGTACCCCGACCTCGCGCTCGGCCCCCTGCTCTATGTGCGACGCGTGCAGGGAAGTGCATTTTTCGACGCCGCGCGTGGCAGCGACCGCCTCGACACGCGCGTCGTGCAGTATCGTTCCGTCGGCGGCGAGCTCACGGCCGACATCGCCCCGCTGGGGACGCGCACCACCATGCGCCTTGGCGTCCGGGTGTCGCAGCGCCTGACGCACGATCGCAAGGCGGTCGCCCAGTTCCTGATCGCCCTCCCGCAGTAGTCCGGCAGACCTCACGCCGTCATCGACCACACGTCGCAATGCCCATTCGTCCGGCCGAGCACTACGACAAGTCGTACTTCGACAAATGGTACCGGCACCCGCGGCACCGCGTGAAGTCGGCAAAGGACATCGAGCGCCAGCTGCAGTTCATCGTGAGTGCTACCGAATACATCCTGGAACGCCAGGTCACGAGCGTCCTCGACGTGGGGGCCGGTGAGGGCAACTGGAGCGTGGCGCTCAGGAAGATCCGCCCGCGGGCGGAGTACTATGGCGTCGACCCATCGGAGTACGCCGTGAAGCGCTACGGGAAGGCACGCAACATCCGCCTTGGCGGCTTTGGCACCGTAGGCGACCTCGGCCTCCCGGACGAGTTCGACCTCGTCCTGTGTTGCGGCGTGTTGAACTACGTGGCGCCGGTCGAGCTCACCCGTGGCCTCGACGCGTTGACGTACCTGTGCGTCGGGACGGCGTACTTCGAGGTGTTTTCCTCGGCAGACGATGCCACGGGGGACTTCACGCGGTCAGCGGCACGCTCTCCCGCGGCGTGGCGGCGCCTGTTCCAGCGCACGGGGTGGACGGCGCTCGGCATGCACCTGTACCTGCGCAGCGACATGGCCGGCATCGCGGCCGCGCTCGAGCGGGCTCGTTAGGCGGGCAGATGACACTGGATCCCGGTTCTCGGCGCGCTGCGCTTGCCGGACCGGGATGACCACCGCTCGCCGTCGAGTGACGACCTTCGCAGTCGAGTGATGACTTTCGCCGTCATCCCGGACAAGCGGGCGAATAGCGAGCGCAGATCCGGGACCCAGTGTCGTTTCGGCAAACCGAACACAGAGTCCAGCAAGAACAAAGACACGGGGCTCCGACCTTCGCCGGAGCGGCGGGATCAGGTGACGACCGGTGGCTCCGTGCGCACAGGAGCCAGACGCCCCCCCCGCATCCCGTTCCACGCCTGCAGCGGGCCAAGAAGGCCGTACACCATCCCCGCATACGGCACCCATCGGATTCCTCCGAACCACGCGAGGGCGATCGAAAGCGACCCGACCAGTACCCAGATGAGGCAGTAGCGCGTGGCGGTGCGGGTCAGGTGCACTTCGAGTGCGTCGAGACCGAGCTTGTCGCGAACACGCATGGCGTGCCAGTGCATGAGCACAAAGACGCCGTATACCACCACCACGCTCAGCGAATAGAACACCATGAGGGCGACGCCGTTCGTTGCATCAACCGATGGTGCCGGCCCGCTCCCGACGCCGAGCACCCCCGAGAAGACCAGCGTGAACATGAACTTCAGCGGATAGATGTAGAACACCACCACGAAGAGCAGCACGCTGTTGAGGACGATGGTGACAAAGTCCTGGAGCCCGTATCGCCGGAAGAAGTTGTAGTGCACGTACCAGATCATGAGCAACTGCGCGAACGTCGCGCCGAACGCCACGAACCCGCTCATGAGCGCGATGAGCTCGGCAAAGCTCTGGGGCACGTCGAGGGAGACGACGAGGAGTGTGATGGCGAAGCCAAACACGGCGTCGCTCAATGCCTCGACGCGGCTCACTTCCTGTCCCCGCACGCGAAGACCGTGCGCGTCGACGACGGTGCCGCCGGAGATGATGGATCGGATCACAGGGTCAGGTTGCGGAGGTCACGGGAGCGCGTGCGGCTGGCGAGGAGTCGCGTCCCATCGGTCATCTCGATCTCGATGCGCCCACCTTCCCCGGGCAGCAGGTGGCGGACGTAGTCGAGGTTCACCATGTGCCCCCGATGGATGCGCAGGAAGCGCTGCGGATCGAGGCGTCGTTCGAAGTCGTTGAGCGTCAGGTACACGAGGTGCGCGCGCCCGCGCGTGAAGACGCGCACATAGTCGTCGTCGGCTTCGAGGCGTTCGATCTCCCGCACGGCCACCGGGAGCAGCTTGCCGCGGTCGCGCACGAAGAAGCGCGTGAGCGGTGCATCGCGCGGCTCGGCGAGTGCCTGCAGTGCGCGCTCCGCGGGTGCGCCCGCCCCCCCATCGTCCGTGTGCTCGCGTTGCAGTCGATCGATCGCCGTGGCCAGTCGCTCGGCGCCAAAGGGCTTGAGCAAGTAGTCCACGGCGGCGAGTTCGAACGCGGCAACCGCGTACCGGTCGAAGGCCGTGGTGAAGACGACGAGCGGTTGGTGGGAGATCCGCTTCACGACGTCGAGCCCATTGAAGGCGGGAAGCTCGATGTCGAGGAACACCACGTCGGGGCGCAGGGCGTCGATGCGATCCACGGCGTCGGGCCCGCTCGCCGCCTCACCGACCACGCGCACGTCGTCGCGTTCGGCGAGGAGTTCGTGCAGGCGGCGACGCGCGAGTGGCTCGTCGTCGACGATGAGCGCGGAGAGCGTCATCGCGTGCGCAGCAGGTCCGCTGGCACGGGCGCCGGCGCCGGGATGCGGACGTGCACGCGGCATCCTTCCCCGGGCGCGGTCGTCACGTGCAGCGTCACCGCGTCGCCGTATCGGGCCTGCAGACGCTGGCGGACGGCGCGCAATCCGACCCCCGACCCGG
>JACMLI010000579.1 GCA_014379705.1 Gemmatimonadaceae bacterium | reverse complement strand
CGTGCCCGGCGAACGGTCACGCTTGATGAAGTCCGGGTCTTCGCTCGCGAGGTACACCATCAGCGCGGCCAGCGTCGCGTTGTGCTTCACGTCGTCGAACACGACCTTGTCGTACGTGTCGCGGTTCGTGTGCCAGGTGTACTGGCGGTACTCGTTGTATGGAGCCTGCAGGCGGAATGCAGGCGCGCCACGACAGAGGAACGACGTGTGGTCGCTTCCGGCGTTGGCCTGGGCCCCCGGCAACTGCAGCCGAACGCTGTCCGTCATCTCCGACGGGAGTTGGGCGACCCAGCGCGCGAGGTTGCTGCTCGCCTTGAGGAACCCCTGTCCCTCGAGGACTTCGACGCGCCACGTGCCGTTGTCCTGGTTGAAGGCGACCTGCAATCCATCGATGACGTCCTTGTGGTCCTCGTTGAAGGCGAGCGACCCGATGGTCCCCTGCTCCTCGCCGCCCCAGTGACCGGCGATGATCGTGCGGCGCGGGTTCGGGTACACCTGCTTGAGGACGCGCATCGCCTCGAGCATCGTGAGGGTGCCGGTCGCGTTGTCCGTCGCGCCAGTGGCACCATGCCAGCTGTCGAGGTGCGCCGAGAGCACCACATACTCGTTCGGCAGTTCCGAGCCCTTGATCTCGGCGACGACGTTGAACATCGGCACTTCCGCGGGGGTGGCTTGCGATTCCGCGGTGAGGCGTACCTTCGGGCCCTGGTTGTTGGAGGCCAGGCGATGGAGCAGTCCGTAGTCCTCGCAGGAAATGTCGAGCGAGGGCGCGCGCTCCGAGGTCGCACCGAAGATCTTGTTGACGCCCCAGCCGTTGGACCAGAGCAGCGTGCCGACGCCGATGACGCCCGCAGAATCGAGGCGCTGATAAATGCTCCGCTGCCGCTGTTCGGCCGGCGCACTCGGCGAGACGAGCGCATTGAGCCGTGTCGTGGCGATGCGGCGGGCGTCGGCCCGCTGGGCATTGAGCCTGGTGATGGTCGTCGGGCGAGCGTAGCGCTCGAGTTCCTGCGGCGCGCGGCACATGAGCTCCGGCGGCGAGGCGAGCACGAACTTGCCCTTCACCGTGGCCAGCCACTGGGTGGCCGCGGCGGCGTCGGCGAGTTCGGGAATCACGACGACGTCACCCTCGACCGGGCGGCCCATCGGCGTGCCGGGGCTCCACGCGAGCAGCTCGACCTCGAGGTTCTGCACGCGCGGCGCAATCAGCTGCATGTGGACGGTTCCCATCTGCCACCCACGCCATGTGCCATAGCGCTCGCGACGTACCGGGATGCCGAAGCCCTGATACGTCTTCTCCAGCCAGTTGACGGCGTTGGCATAACCCGGGGAGCCGGAAAGCCGCGGGCCGATCGAGTCGACGAGGACCTGGGCCAGGCGCTCCACCTGGGATTGTTCGATACCCGCCTGCCACATGCGGCGATAGGCGGAATCCGGTGAGCGAAATCCCTGCGAGAAAGCGGTCGCGGGCAGGAGGGCGAGCGCAGCAAGGGCGAGCGAGCGGCGGGCAGGACGCATCAGGATCCGTGTCGGTGTGTGGGGAACACCCTAAGATCGCGTTGGTGCTGCCCGGCGTCCATGCGGGCCCGGTATTGCGCAGACGCTGGGCTCCTGCCCCTGCGAACTACCTGCCCGGCGCGACCTTCCTTGCGCAGTCGCGATGAATGCGACGGGCGTCGTGACGCCCGTGCGGCGCCGTGACGCGGACTACGCCTCGGACGCCAGGAGGGCCGCCGTCCCGCTTTCGACCCGGTTTCGGCCCCCGGCCTTGGCGCGGTAGAGTGCCTCGTCGGCCGACGCGAGAAGCGTGGAGGCGTGAAACCCCGAGTTCGCGGTGGTGGCCAGGCCGATGCTCACGGAGACCGGGATCACGTCGTTCCCCACGACGACCGAAGTGGCGGCGACGCGCTGCCTAACGCGTTCGGCGAGGAGCGGCGCCTGGTCCACGTCGCACCCGGGCAGCACGAGCAGGAACTCCTCGCCGCCGAACCGACCCACCCCATCATATTCGCGCACTGACGCCCTGAGCATCCCCGCCGTTGCCCGCAGGACGGCGTCCCCCGCCGGATGGCCCCACGTGTCGTTCACCATCTTGAAGTGGTCGATGTCGACCAGCCCGATGGACACCGATCCATGGATACGTCGCTCGCGGTTCAGCTGATGCTCGAGCTGCTCGAGGATCATGCGACGGTTGATGAGACCCGTGAGGTGATCGATGGTGGCGTGGTGGACCAGCGCCTCCTGCGCCTCCAGCAGGGACGCCTGCAGCTCGAGCACTCGTTGTCCCGAGCGCAATCGCGCGCGCAGCTCGTTCGCGTTGAATGGCTTGGTGAGGAAGTCGTCAGCCCCGGCATCGAGACCCTCGACCATATCCTCATGGCCATCGCGCGCGGTGAGGAGGATGAGGTATGGGTACGCCGTCGCGCGGGCGCGCGCCTCGCGACAGACATCGAGCCCGTCGAGTTCCGGCATTTCCCAGTCGAGGATCGCCATGCGCGGCCCGTTCGGGGCCACGAGCAGGTCGCGGGCAGCAGCGCCATCGGCCACGGCCACGACGTCGTGGCCGAGACGGGTAAGCGTGGCACTCAGGAGCACCCGCGAGAGCGGGTCGTCGTCCGCGATCAGGACGTTCACAATCCGACCCCACTGAGTTCGTCGAGGGCCTCGTCAAGGCGCTGTGCCTCGCGTTCGAGGTCCGCGAGACAGCGGTCGGCATCAGCGAGTTCGCTCGCGCGTCCCATGCGCTCCAGTGCCTGCGTGACTCGTACGGTAGGGTGCGCCCCCAGGTTGGCGCTCGCCCCTCGCAAGGCATGGGCTGCGCCCTGCAGCCCGAAGGCATCGCGGCTTTCGACGCACCGCCGGATTTCGGCAAGGAGACGCGGCGCGCCGCCGCGGTAGAGCGCCACGAGCTCGCGCAGCAACTCCGTGTCTCCATCTACTCGACCCAGCACCTCGGCCACGTTCACCGCTGGCTCCTGGAGCGTCACCTCGGCGGCACGCGGGGCAGGCGCGTCCGCCGCCGCGGGGAAGGACGCGAGCAGCGAGAAGAGGTCGGCTGCATTGATCGGTTTGGGGAGATACCCGTCCATCCCGGCGGCGAGGCACGCCTCGCGATCGCCCTTCATCGCGTGCGCGGTGAGTGCGATGATCGGCAAGCGGGGGCCGCCGCTCAATGCCTCGGCGGCACGGATCGCCTGCGTCGCCTCGAGACCGTCGAGTTCGGGCATCTGCACGTCCATCAAGGCGACGTCGAAGGTCTGGCGTGCGGCGGCGTCCACCGCTTGTCGGCCATCGGTCACGGCGACGATCGTATGCCCGCGTTTCGCCAGGAGCGCCGTCACGACGAGGCTGTTCACCGCGTTGTCCTCGGCGAGGAGCACGCGAAGCGACACCCCCGACTGCTCTGGAGCCTTTGCCGGAACACTGGCCGCGGGGCGCGCATCGCTTCCCGCACGTACCGTGAGGAGCGCGTCAAGGAGGACCGACTGTCGGACCGGCTTGGTGAGGTACATCGCGATCCCGCGCTCGCGGGAGCGAATCGTGTCTCCGCGGTGGCCAACCGAGGAGAGCATCAGGAGCAATGTGGTCGAGAACTCGGGACGCGACCGGATGAGCTCCGCGAGCGCGAACCCATCGAGATCGGGCATCTGGAAATCGATCAGCCCAAGGTCGAAGGGCGCCCCGGTGTCATAGGCATCCTGCAGGGCTTGCACTGCGGCCGTACCGCCATCGACGAGTGTTGGCCGCATGCCCCAGCCACGCAAGACCTCCTCGAGGATGCGGCGGTTCGTCGCGTTGTCGTCGACGACGAGCACGCTGAGCCCCGCAAGGTCGGCAAAGCCACGACGGGGGCCACTCCCCTCCACCGCCGCGCGTACCTCGAACGGGAGGGTGCAATGGAACGTGCTCCCGCGTCCCGGTTCGCTCTCCACGGAGATCGCGCCGCCCATCAGGCGGACGAGTCGCGACGAGATGGTGAGCCCGAGTCCGGTGCCGCCATAGCGGCGCGTGGTGGACGCGTCCGCCTGCGTGAATGCCTCGAAGATCGATGCGATCTTCTCCGGCGGGATGCCGATGCCGGTATCGCTCACCGAGAATCGGACGCTCGCCATGGCGTGATCGCCGCCGACCCGTTCGACGCGCACCACCACTTCGCCCGCGTCGGTGAACTTCACGGCATTCCCCACCAGGTTCACCACGATCTGGCGCAACCGCGAAGGATCGCCCCCCAACACTGCCGGGACATCCGGGGCGATATGGCACGCCAGCTCGAGCCCCTTGTCATGGGCGCGCGGCGCAAGCGACTTGAGGGAGTCGTCGAGCACCGCGTGCAGGT
>JACMLI010000578.1 GCA_014379705.1 Gemmatimonadaceae bacterium | reverse complement strand
CGTCGCAACCGCCGTGGGCGGTGGCCGGCGCGGGGGTTCCATCGAACCGTCGGGCTGGGGGATCGGCACGAACTCGTCGGACATGCGAGCACTCCAGCTCGGGGAGATGGTCCCTACCGGGGGGTTGTGCCCCCGGTTTCAGCGGCTCGGCTCAGTCTGTCGTGCGCCAGCTCCCGACCAACCGCGGCGTCTCCGTGGGCTGCATCGAGCCCCCCTGCGGCTCCATCGTGATGCCACACAGGTCAATGCTCGTGAGCTGGCTCAGCTCTGCATTCACCGGCACCACGATCGTGGCACGCCCGCTGGCGTCGGTGTTGAAAGTCCCCATCGACATGGGATTCCTTCCCTTCACGATCGCCCAGAGCTGGTAGGTTCGTCCGTCCGGTGCGCGCGGCACGTTGAAGGCCGTCACGATGAACACGCCCTTGTTGGCATTCCAGTACACGCGTGCCGAGGGACGCTGCGCGCCTTCGCTCAGCGAAACGACGCGGACGTCGGGGCCCAGGAACGCCGAGATCGTGGAGTCCTGACTCGCGAGCACGCCCCGAGCCGCCACCAGTTCGCCCCGCAGGCCCTGGAGGGCGGATCGCGCCTCACGCAGCTGCGAGCTGCTGAATACGGCGAAGCCGAGGCTGGCCGCCGCGGCCAGCCAGGGGAGCACACGGGAGATGGTTCGCGTGGTACCCTGCGACGCCGGGGTGACGCCTGGGGCGCGCGTGGCAATCGGACGCACCGAGGCGGCATCGGAAAGGATGCGCTGGCGCAGCGACGCCGGGGCCGTGAGGGTGGGTGCGGCGAGCGCCATCATCCCCACGACCTCATGATACCTGTCCACCTCTCGGCGGAAGTCGGCGTCGCTGGTCATGAGCGCATCGAGTGCCGCGCGTTCACCGGGGTCGACGGCACCCAGCGCGTAGGCCGCCGCCGCGTCGAGATGCTCGTTCGCGCTCACAGGGCCACCTGGCGAGGGGTGACATCGATGGGCTGCGCGGTACCCGGCATTTCGGGAGCGAGCACGTTGCGCAGCGTGTCCATCGCGGTGCGGAGGTACAGGCTGACCGTTGCCTCGCTCGCGCCCATGCGAACGGCGATGTCCGAGCGTGGGAGTCCGCTGAAGTAGGCGAGCTCGACCGCGGTGCGCTGTGGCCCCGAGAGCCTGCCGAGGGCGGCGCCAACTGGCGAGGCCTCGTTCAGCAGCGATCCTCCTGTCTCGACGGCCAGGTCCGTGGGGCGTCGGGCGGCGAGGGCGAGGGCGCGAACCATCGAGGAGATCCACGCGAAGACCGAGCGCCCCGTCGGATCGAAGGCGCGAGCCTCGCGCCAGACCGCCGCGAAAGCATCGGCCACGACCGACTCCGCCACTTCCTGGTTCCGCGTGATCGCTACCGCCAATCCGTACACGACTGCTCCGTAGGCATCGTAGAGTGACCCGAGGGCGCGCTCGTCTCCCGCTGCGATGCGCGCCACGAGTCGCGCATCGTCCCGGTCGCGCTCGCGAGGGAGCGCTGTCGATTGAAGCCCAGGCTTCGAGTCCGCCATGCTGCCTTGATCGGGAGATTCATGCGGTCACACGCATTCTATGCGTGCGGCACAACATGTCTACGCCCGGCGAGCGATGGCGGATTGGGGCATGCCACGATAGGCAGATGGAGCAGAGGGCAGATGGCAGAAAATGAGTCACATGGGAACCGGCGGCGGAGCTCGTTTGCCGGGCTGGCCGGGGTGGGGGACGGACTTCAAGTTCAGGGGCGTCAGGAGGTGAGGCGAGCAAACGGTGAACGGAGGAATGGCTCCATGTTCAGTATTCGCAACGAGTTGCGATTCAGCATCGGGATCGCGACGGCTGCTGCGCTCTCGTTCCCCGCAGGGGCACAGGAGAGTCGAGCATTCCAGGGGAAAATGGATTCTGTGCGGGCGAGGGAGCTCTATGTGAGCAATCGTCCTGAAGACCACCCCGTGGCCGAATACGCGCGCGACCTCGAGGGGCGAAAGCGGACGGACAGCATCAACGTGGCGCGGTCCGCCGGCGTGATGGACTACCGCAAGGTCACCTACAAGAGCCGGGTCGACGGGCTCGAGATTCCGGCGCACCTGTATCAGCCCCTGGGCAAGCGCGGCGCCAACGGGCATGCCGCGCTCGTGTGGGTCCACGGGGGCGTGCACTCCAACTGGGGCGCGACACTCCTGCCGTTCGTGAAGGAGGCGGTGGAGCGCGGCTACGTCGTCATCGCGCCCGATTACCGTGGCAGCACCGGCTACGGCAAGGCGTTTCACGACGCCATCGACTACGGGGGCAAGGAAGTGGAGGACGTGCTTTCGGCCGTCGACTTCCTCAAGACGCTGCCCCACGTCGATCAGCAGCGGCTCGGCATCATGGGGTGGAGCCACGGAGGATTCATCACGGCGTTGAATCTCTTCCGAGAGGAGCAACCGTTCAAAGGTGGGGCGGCGATCGTGCCGGTCACGAACCTCTTCTTCCGCCTTGCGTTCAAGGGACCGAACTATGTGCGAAGCTTCTCCACGCAGGCGGGGATCCGCGGCATGCCGCACGAGAACCGCGCGGAGTACATCAAGCGCTCCCCGCTCTACTCGGTCGAGAAGCTGCAGGTCCCGATTCTGGTGCATGTTGCTACCAATGACGAGGACGTGAACTACGTCGAGGACCAGCAGCTCGTCTGGAAGCTGCGCGCGCTCAAGCCCGACCTTGCCGAGACGAAGGTGTACGAGGATCCGGCCCCGTGGGGGTCGAGCGTGGGCCACGCGTTCAGCCGGCGCGTCGATCCCGAAACGCTCGAGCGCGTCGACTCGCCGGCGCAGATCGACTCGTGGAACCGCACCTGGGCCTTCTTCGACTGGATCCTGCGCCCATACGAGGATCGCTCGAGACCGAAGCCGCCGTGTGCGACGCAGGACTGCTCGCGCCGTCGCCCCACTCCCTGACGTCTTCCCTTTCCCGAGAGCCATTCCATGGACGCCCAGCTTCGCCGCGACGTTCGCTTCCTCAAGGCCTACGCCTTCCTCACCACGGCAGCGTTAGGCGTGCTCGCCCTGAGTGCCTTCCGGCAGCAGAAGACGCGCTTCACCGAGATCGACGTCGAGCGCATCAACATCGTCGAACCGGACGGCGCCTACCGGATGGTCATCTCCAACCGCCCCCGCTCGATCGGCCCGATCTACAAGGGCCAGCCCTTCGGCTACCCCGGGGGCACGCGGCCGGGCATCATCTTCTTCAACGATGAGGGGACGGAGAACGGTGGGCTCACCTTCTCGGGGAAGACCGGGGCGGACGGGAAGTACACGGCCTCGAGCGGATTCTCGTTCGACCAGTTCAACCAGGACCAGGTGCTCTACTTCCAGTACACCGACAACAACGGCACGCGACGCATGGGCTTCACGATCGCCGATCGCGCGGACGGCGACATCATGCAGCTCGTCAAGCAGCGCGACTCCATCGTCGCCGCGACGGCGGAGGGCGCGGCCCGCACGCAGGCGCTGCAGCAATGGGCGCAGCAGCG
>JACMLI010000577.1 GCA_014379705.1 Gemmatimonadaceae bacterium | reverse complement strand
GAGCGCGCGGGGACCTGGTCGAGCAGGCCGCGCAGCATGCCCTTGTACGCGGTGGGGTCCGGGATGTCGGTGAAGTGATAGAACTCGGTGCCCCTGCCGTCAGGAAGGGCGATCGCCTTGCGGATCAACGGCTCGAGCATCTGCCCGCCGGACAGGTCGCCGAGGTAGCGCACATACGCGTGCGCCACGAGCCGATGCGGCGCGTCACGGCCGATGTCGATGAGTCGGGCGTCGTACGCGACTGCGGTGGGGGCGGCCACGAGCGGGGCCAGCGACGGGTCGGCGCCGGCTACGGCCTCATCATCACGCGCAATCGAATCGGCCCGCAAGAGCTCGAGACGATGAAACGCGGCGGCGGGAGCAAAGCGCGTCGTCGCCAGGAGCCCTTCAAGACGTCGATAGATGACGCCAAGGCTCCGCAGCATCCGGACATACGAAGCCCGGTCGATGGTGCCACGGAGAACGAAGCGCATCACGCCACTCCGCTCCGCAACGACGTGCAGGGCCTTCGTCTCACCTCGCAAGCGCTGCGAGAGCGGTTCCTCACCTGGTGACGTCACGGGCGCAAGCTCACGTGTCGTCGCGAGGCTGTCAATCGGAACGGAGATCGGAGAACGCCTGACGGAACGCCGCACGTGTCGCGTGGATCTCGCCTGGACCATGCGCCGTGGAGACAAACGCCGCCTCGAACTGTGACGGCGCGAGGTACACCCCGCGGTCGAGCAGCGCGTGAAAGAACTGCCGATACCGCGCGGCACTCGCACGTTGTGCCTCGGCGTAGTTCGCGGGATGCCCGTCGAGGAAGAAGAATCCCCACATTCCACCGAGCGACGCAGAGACCAGGGGCACGCCCGCGGCTTCGGCTTCCTCCCTTACCGCTGCCGCGAGCTCTGCCGACAGGCGACCGAGCATTTCATAGGTGCCCGGATGCGCCAGGCGGTGTAGCGTGGCGAGCCCCGCGGACATGGCCACCGGATTCCCTGAAAGCGTCCCCGCCTGGTACATCGGCCCTTCGGGCGCCACGCGCATCATGAAGTCGCGACGCCCGCCATAGGCGGCCGCTGGCAGGCCTCCGCCCATGACCTTGCCGAAGCACGACAGGTCGGGCTCGATGTCGAAGAGGACCTGCGCCCCGCCCCAGGCCACGCGGAACCCGGTCATCACCTCGTCGAAGATGAGCAGCGCGCCGATGGACGTGGCGATGGCACGGAGTTGCGCGAGGAAACCGGGCGCGGGGAGGACAAACCCCATGTTGCCTGCCACCGGCTCCACAAGGATCGCGGCCACCTGGTCCTTGTGGGCCCGCGCGATGCCCGCCACGGCGTCGGCATCGTTGTAGGGCGCGACAAGCGTGTCGGCGGTGGCGGCGTGCGTCACGCCGGCACTGTCGGGGAGCCCCAGGGTCGCGATCCCCGAACCGGCCTGCGCCAGGAGCGCATCCGCGTGCCCGTGGTAGCAACCGGCAAACTTGATGATGCGATTCCGCCCGGTCACGGCGCGCGCGAGGCGGATCGCGCTCATCGTCGCCTCGGTGCCTGACGAGACGAAGCGGACCATCTCGAGGGACGGCACGGCGGCGCACATGACCTCGGCGAGTTCTCCTTCCACCGCGGTCGGCGCGCCGAACGTCGTGCCGCGTCGCACCTGCTGGATCACCGCCTCCGATACGTCAGGATCGGCGTGACCGAGGATGAGCGCGCCCCAGGACAGGACGTAGTCGATGTAGGTGTTGTCGTCGACGTCGACGAGCACAGGTCCCTCGCCACGGGCGATCACCCGAGGGACGCCCCCCACAGCGCGAAAGGCACGCACCGGACTGCTGACGCCTCCCGGCATCCGCGTGCGGGCGTGGGCGAAGACTTCCTCACTGCGCTGCGTCCGGGTCATGATCGGCGATATCATCGTCACCGGGATTCCTCCAGCCACGTGGCCACGTCGGTCGCGTAGTACGAGATGATGATGTCCGCGCCCGCCCGACGGATCGCCGTCAGCGATTCGAGGGCGGCCCCCCGTTCATCGAGCCAGCCGCGCGCGGCCGCGGCCTTGATCATCGAATATTCACCGCTCACCTGGTACGCGGCGATCGGCGCGGGAAAGGCGTCGCGCGCACTCCGGATGATGTCGAGGTACGCCCCCGCCGGCTTCACCATGAGGATGTCGGCCCCCTCGTCCATGTCGAGCGCCATCTCGGTGAGTGCCTCGCGTGCGTTCCCTGCATCCATCTGGTAGGCCCGACGATCCCCGAACGCGGGGGTGGACCCCGCGGCCTCGCGGAACGGGCCGTAGAAAGCCGACGCGTACTTTGCCGCATACGACATGATCGCGACGTTCGAGTGACCGGACGCGTCGAGGGCCGCGCGAATCGTCCCGACCTGCCCATCCATCATGGCGCTCGGCGCAACGATGTCGGCACCGGCGTCGGCGTACGCCACCGCGGCGCGCGCGAGCAGGGGCAGCGTTTCGTCGTTGTCCACGGCGGTGCCATGCACGATCCCGCAGTGGCCGTGTGTCGTATACTCGCACAGGCACACGTCGGCAATCACGACGAGCCGAGGGTACCGCGACTTGAGTTCGGTGATCGCACGAGGGACCGGACCGCCGGGATCGGCGGCCGTCACGCCTCGTTCGTCCTTCACCGTTGGAATCCCGAACACGAGTACGCTGCCGACGCCAGCATCCACGGTGGGCGACGAGGCTTCGACCACGCCGCGCACCGGATGGCGCCACTGGCCCGGCATCGACGCGATCTCGGCGGGCGCGTCGATATCCGCAGCGACGAAGAAGGGCTGGACGAGGCACTCGCGATCGAGGCGCGTCTCGCGCACGAGTGACCGCAGGGGGAGCGACGCACGCAGCCGCCGGGGACGCCGCTGCAGCACGTCGTCGCGTGCCGCCTCGGGAACCTCCGCCGGGGTGCGGGACATCGAGCGGGGCATGCGCTCGGGGCGAGTGGTCGTGGTCACGTCGTCACCACCTGCGTCATCACGTCCATCAGGGCCTCCATCGTCGGGGCAGTGGCAGTCACTGTGGGAATCCATCCCGAGTCGCGGGCCGCGGCGGCCGTGGTTGCGCCCAGGCAGATCACCGCGGGGCGCGCGAAGTCCAGCGTACCCGCGCGTTCGGCGGACTCCCACGCCTCGATGAATCCACGCGCCGCCGAAGGACTGCAGAACGTCACGAGGTCCGGTCGCGGTTGTTGCGCCAGGTCGCGCATCGCGTCGGGCGGAGTACCGTGTGCCGTCGTGTAGACGACGACTTCTGTCACGTCGAAGTCCCGGGCCGTGAGCATCAGTGGGAGTTCACGCATCGCGATGTCGGAACGCGGCAGCAGGACCGTCATCCCAGCCACACCGGGGAGTTCCGAGCCGAGGGCACGGCCGCTTCCTCCTGTCGCAACAAACGACGGCGCAAGACCGGCGTGCATCAAGGCGCGCGGCGGCCTCGCGGCCGGTGGCTTCGGCG
>JACMLI010000576.1 GCA_014379705.1 Gemmatimonadaceae bacterium | reverse complement strand
GTCGCTGCCACCGGACGACACGACGGGGTAGCCCCGCAATCGCAGAGCGCTTTCATTCTGTAGTCTCACGAGCCCGAGGTGCCTGGCATGGCCGTGATCACCTGCCGTTCGAAGTCCCTCCCGACGGCCAGCCTCGCGCGCGCGGCGCGCCGTGCCGTGGAGGTGAACCCGGCGAACGCCATTGCGCATCGCGTCGTGACCCGCACGCCGACCGGACGCGTGGGCGGCCGCAAGCGGATCGCCGTGGTGAAGGGGCTCAGGTGGCCGGCCACCGGCGTGCGACTCACCGTGCAGTTCCTCGACGGACCGGGCCGCGACCTGCGCACGCGCATCCTCTTGCACATGAACGCCTGGGGGACGCACGCCAACGTGCAGTTCGTGGAAACGCGGGCCACCGGCAAGGTGCGCATCGCGCGGCTCGACAGCCCTGAGGAGATGGCGGGCTACTGGTCGTACCTCGGCACGGAGCTCCTCGACGCCCCACCCGACGAGCCGACGATGAACCTCGAGGGGTTCACGATGAAGGAATCGGAGGCCAAGTTCCGGCGCGTCGTTCGCCACGAGGCTGGGCACACGCTCGGGTTCGAGCACGAACACATGCGGAACGCTCTCGTGCAGCGCATCGATCGCCGAAAGGCGTTTGCGTTCTTTGACAAGGATCAGGGTTGGACACGCGAGGAAGTGGAGGAGCAGGTCCTCACGCCGCTGGAAGCGCGCACCCTGATGGGCACGCGCACCAGCGATCCACTCTCGATCATGTGCTACCAGCTGCCCGGGTCGATCATGAAGGACGGCCGCTCGATCCGCGGAGGCCGCGACATCAACGCAACAGATCACGCATTTGCCGCCGCTCTCTACCCCAAGCGCCTCAAGTAGCCCCACGCCCCCCACGCCTCCTGCGCCCTAGAACAGCACCCGATACACGAGCGACACGTTCCGTCCGGGGTTGAGCGCAAAGGTCTTGATGCGCGACGTCGCGTCGCGGTACTTCACGTCGCCGACGTTGTCGATGCGCAGCGTGAAGGCGTGCACGAGATGCCGGATCGGGAGCGTCAGTCCTGCGTTGAGGTTGAGCGTGGTGTAGGCGTCGGTCGCGAGGCCGGACGGGTCCTCGGCGCCGGTCGACGGCGGCACCCGTGTCTGGGCGAACCCGTGGCGGACGTCGCTGCCTAACGACCACCGGCCGTTGTCCCAGCGCACGTTCCCGCCAATCCGCGCGGGGGGCATGTAGGGAAGCGGCTCGTCATTCGCCTTGAGGGAACCGCGCACGAAGTCGCCCATCGCCCCGACCACGAACTGCTTCGTCAGGAGGACCTCCACCTGGCCCTCGAGTCCGCGCAGCGTGGCGTCCCCCTGCGAGAACTCGTTGAGTGGCACCAGTTCAGGCCCCTCCTCGCCGTCGATCAGCGTGTCCTTCACGATGTTCGGCGAGATGTAGTCGGTGATCGTGCTGTAGAAGCCCGAGAACTGGCCGTTGATCCGGCCCGTGTGCAGGCGCACGATGCCGTCGAAGCCCTGGTTCACCTCCTGTGCCAGCGTGCGGTTGCCCCGGTCGAATGTCCCCGCCGCTTCGTGGAAGCCATTGGAGAAGAGCTCCTCGACCGACGGGGCACGGAACGCACGTGCTGTGCTCAATGCAAAGCTCACGTTGTTCGTGACCGGGAGGCTCAACCCGATGGAGCCCGATCCCGCGGAGAACTTGCGGCTGATCGCCGGACCGAAACGCGGTTGGGTGGACCCCTCGGAGTCGATGTTGTAGCTGTCGTAGCGCCCACCAAGCTGAACCCGCGGGACCCGGTCGTCGGGGTGCGTGAGCGAACCCAGTGGAATCTCCTCGTAGAAGAACGCGCCGAGACCAACGCTGTTCGCGGCTGGCGTCAGCGACTCGTCACCGCGGGCGTCGTATTGCTTGAAGAGCCCCGACACCCCGAAGGCACCGGACACGGCACCGATCATCGTGCGCGCCAGCAGGTCCGCCGTCTGGGTCTTCAACGTGAAGCGCGTATTCACGCTTCCGGTGCTCGCCACTTCATCGTGCGTGTATCGCTGCGCCGTCGCATTGGCACGAATCGACTGCAGGAAGCCGCCGGCCGACGACAATTCGGCGCGACCGACGAATTCGTTGCGCGTGCCCTCGATGTGCGCGCCTTCCCCTCCGGCCGAAGGCAGGCCGTAGTCGAAGTTGTAGCGTCGATAGACCACTCCACCGTTCGACCTCGCGCCGGCGGCCGCGACGCCCGCCGATCCATAGGCGTTCCGGAAGTACGAGTTGTCGAGCTTGACGTTGCCACCCTGGCGCAGGTCTTCGGCCTGTCGCCTGCCGCCACGCGCCACGAACGCGGCCCCACTCGTTATCGGAACCTGCAGTCCAGCCGATATCGCACCTCCCGGCGTAACCGACTCGAGTTGCGTGCCGATGTAGCCGTCGATGTGCGAGGGGATCGTCGTGGGGATGTCGTTGGAGATGACGTTCACGACGCCTCCAAGCGCGCTGTTGCCGTAGAGGAGCGATGCCGGGCCGCGCACGACCTCGATGCGCTGCGCCATGAGCGGGTCGATGGACACGCCATGATCGGCGGCGGTCGATGAGAGGTCACCCGCGCGATTGCCGTCCTGCAACACGAGGATGCGTTCTCCCTGCAGGCCACGGATCACGGGCGACGTGGCCGCCGGACCGTTGAAGCGCATGGCAACACCGGGCTCCTTGTCGAGCGTCTGGGCGATCGTCGGACCGACCGCGCGACTGAGCGCCTGGCCCGAGAGATCGCTCGCCGACTGGGTGACGTTGCGCGGATCCGTACCCACCGGGGTGGCCGTGACCTGCACGCCGCCAAGTTGGAGCACGGTGGGACGCACGACGATCTGGACGCGCACCGTGTCGCCGCTCACCGGCACGACCACGTCCGCGTGGCCCGGGGCGAATCCCAGGAAGAGCGTCGTAAGGTGATACCGACCGGGCGGCAGGCCGCGGAACATGAAGTAGCCGTCGCCGTTGGTGGACGTCGCACGGTTGATGCCGGCGACGATGACCTGGACGTTCGGGATGGGGGTGCCGGCACTGTCCTTCACGGTCCCCGCGATGGGGGGTGTTTCCGGTGGATGGGTAGGCGGGGGCGAGGCGGCGGCCGGGCGCCCCAACGCCAGAGCCGCGCCTAACGCGAATGCGACACGCGCAGCGAGACGCGCAGCAACGATCGACATGTCCTGGAACCTCGGGCTATTGGTGGTGAGACCGCGGGTGACCGTTGGCAGCAGGTGCACCGCGCACGCGACCCCGACACAGGTGCCGGCCGGTCGCGGACCGAATCAGGTCAGCTCACCACAGGGGGGCCGCGAGGACGCGGGAGGGTCTCCCGGCCGCGAACATCGAGGGAAACGGCGCTCGCGGGATAGCAGCGACTGCGATCGCCGTCCGTCGCGGTGGCGCCCAGGTGCGGGACCTCGACGGCAAGCCCGAGATACGCACAGAGCGCGCAATCCTCGTGGCTTGGCGGCGTGCACTCGGGGCGGGACTCCTCCTCGATGTGGGCGCCTTCGTTGGCCGAGACCACGGCCCGGGCCGCCTGGCGCGCCTCCGCGACCGGCACCGCCGTACCGAGCACGGCACGGAGCAGGCCGATGGAGAGCCAGACCCACGGAATGAGGACGCGACGAGCCTTGGACACGAAGTCAGTACACCACAAAGTGATGGGACCCGCATGCAGTATCTCCTCTCGCGGATCCCCGATGCAAGAGACGCAAGGGGTACCCCGGGCTCTGGCCGACGGCGCGCGGAGCTGTCCCTACGTCTGTCGCCTCATCCCGCGCGACGAGCGACAAGCTCGATCTCGACCTTGGCGCCCAGGGGAAGGCCAGCGACCGCGACGGTAGTGCGGGCGGGATACGGCTGGGCAAAACGCCGCTGGTAGGCCGCGTTCATGGCCGGAAAGTCGGCCATCGCAGTGAGGTACACGTTGCACTTGATGACGTCCTCCATCGTGAGCCCGCTATCGAGGAGCACGAACTCGAGGTTGTCGAACACGCGCATGGTCTGGCTCTCGACATCGCCATCCACGAGCCGCCCCGTGGACGGATCGATCGGGGTCTGTCCCGAGAGGTACAACAGGTCGCCCGCCCACACGGCGTGGGAATACGGACCGATCGCGGCCGGTCCGCGGGCACTCTCGACGGCTCGCCGCGCCATTACGGTGTCTCCTCCGGTCGAACACTCGGTGCAGTCGGCATGCAGGGTCCTCCGCTCAGTTGGGCAGGGAGGCTAACGAACGGCACCATGCGGGGCCACCCCCCCCGGGGTGCCGTGCAACATTTGCGTCTTCGAAACGCGCATGCGTCTCAGGGACGCTCGGCGCAGAGGATGAGGGACCCCGCAGCCGTCGTCACAAGGCAGCGCAGGTCGTTCAGGACACTCGGGATCACGGCATCGCGTTCCCACGTGATCGTGCGGCTCCGCTCGCCCACCGTCACGTCGAGCCGCACCTGCATGAGGTCCGGTGGGATGATGCTTCCGGCGCGTCTGTACGACGGTCGCACGGCGCGAAATTCCGCCGACGTGACGACACCGAAGATCGCGTCGAGCTGTGCCTGGGTCACCGTGCGCAGAAGCGGGATGTTCCCCGGATCACAGCTCCCTCCAACCACGGATTGCGTGCATGTGGATGCCTCGATGGTCGCCCGCGCCGAGTCCACCCGCTCGGTCAGGATCATGGCATGCCCGCCGGCCACGCTCGTCGTCGTGATCTCGATGCGAGCGGCGGCACCCGGGGTGAACACGCCAACGACGCCACCATCGCTCGTCAGGCGACACGAACTCGCGATGAGGACCAGTGCAAGGAGACGGCGCATAAGGGCAGTGGGGTCAGACGTGACATCGGGCAAGGCTCGACACCTGCGAGCACCCCGGCCCTGAACGATCCGTCCCGCCTCAGCGACCGCGTAGGACGTCGATCATGCCCTGCAGCGTCTCCTGCGCGCGCAGCCTTGCGCGAATCCCAGCGTCCTTCGCGGAGTCGGGGTCGAATGCCTGTACGCGCAGCAGGATCGTGCGGACGCTTTCCGGTGTGCCGTCGGGCTCCCACGGGATGAGGCGCCCGGCGACCGGGAGCAATCCATCGTCGCGGATGCCGCGACCGGTCGCATGGCCACCACGCAGCACGAAGACCTGAAGCCGCGAGTCGATGACGAAGGGCTCGTCCGGCCCCCCGATGTCCCCCGTCGGCATCGCGAGCAACGCGTCCTGGCTCTCCGCCTCGCGCACCTCCTCGAGGCGGTGAATCACGATGGCCGGATACACGAGGGCGGCCTCGGCGATCGAAGGATCCTCCCGGGAGCCTGTCGGTGCACGGGACGCCAGGAAGTGCGGAAGCGGAGCGAGTGCGCTCGCCGCGACCACGGCCGCGAGCCCCCACGTCGCCATGCCGAGGGACAACGGCAGCCCGAACCCCCGCCATGCCGCATGGACGAGGACCGCAAGCGCCGGCAGCACCACCGCCAACTGCACGACCAACCGGAACGCCGGCCCGTGGGCGCGACTCGAAAGCGCTGCCATCGCTGCCACCTGCCCGGCCACGGCGATCGCGAACATCACCAGCGTCCCGACGTTGATCGTTCCCCACGGAGCCGTGGTTCGCGCCGGACGCGTGCCGGCCACGAGGAGCGCGAGGGCGAGCAGCAGCCAGAGAGCGCCCTGGAACGCCACGAGGTAGACCTCGGCGAGCGCGTTCCCCGCCGCATCGCTCGAGCGCAACTGGAAGACCGTGGCACCAACGATCAGGCAGCCGACCGTCCCGAGGACGAGCAGGAGACCGAGTACGGCGTTCATCGGCCCCTAAAGATGAAATACACGGCTCCCGGCTCGAAGAGCGCGATGCCCCAGCTGGCGAGGGCGGCAATCCACCATGGCAGGCCCTGGAAGTTCTTCAGGTGCCCGTACCACGCGAACGTCATGAACACGTTCGACGCGACGAGCAGGACGATGGTCTGGGTGAGGGCGAAGCGCATGAGGCCGGAGTCGGGCACGGCGAACTATGGCGACGCGGGCTGCTCGGCGGGAGCGCCAGACGCCGACGCTCCGACTCCACGCCGTCGCGCATGGTCCCCGCGTGGCGTATCCTCGCACGGAGTGCGTGACGAAAGGCTCGACAGGCCCTAGAATGGGAGACCGGCCGCCATCCCGCGGCCCCTTCCCCTGCACGGAGCTCGACGTGGAACTCACCATCAACGGGAAGCCGACCACCGTGGACGCCCCGGCAGACATGCCATTGCTGTGGGCCCTGCGCGACGTCGTCGGCCTCACCGGAACCAAGTTCGGCTGCGGCATCTCGCAATGCGGTGCGTGCACGGTGCACGTGAACGGCACGCCGACGCGTTCGTGCTCGATCACCGTCGGCGCCGCGCAGGGACGCGCCATCACCACCATCGAGGGTCTCGCAAAGGACAGCGTGGACCACGCGGTGCAGCAGGCGTGGGCGGAGCTCAACGTGCCGCAGTGCGGCTACTGCCAGGCGGGCCAGGTCATGACCGCGGCCGCCCTGATCGACAAGAACCCGAATCCGACCGACGCCCAGATCGACGCCGCCATGCAGGGCAACCTCTGCCGCTGCGGCACCTACGTGCGGATCCGCGCCGCGATCAAGCGCGCCGCCGAGATCCATCGGGGGGCCACCGCATGAGCCGCCACGAATCCGGCCGCGGCGTCAGCCGCCGGCAGTTCCTCGTCGTGAGCGCCGCGTTAGGTGGCGGGCTCCTGATGCAGGTGTCGTGCAAGCGAAACGAGAACGCGGCCACGGGTGGCAATGCCCCCGGGGCCGGCGGCACACCGAATCCGAGCATCTTCGTTCGCATCGACCCGGACGACACGATCCACGTGACGATCCCGAAGTCCGAGATGGGCCAGGGGGTGCGCACCGCCCTCGCCATGTTCGTGGCCGAGGAGCTCGACGCTGACTGGTCCAGGATGCGCGCCGAGGCGGCGTCCTACGACCCCGCGTTGGGCAGCCAGGGGACGGGCGGCAGCGGTTCGGTGCTCGACACGCACTCGCGCCTCCGGGTCGCGGGCGCGTCGATGCGCCTGATGCTGGTCGCCGCCGCGGCGAAGAAGCTCGGTGTGGACGCGTCCGAGCTCACGACGAAGGACTCGAAGGTCCTGCACGCGGCGTCCAGCCGCTCGCTGAGCTACGGCGAACTCGCGGCCGATGCCGCAGCGCTCGCCGTGCCGGCGAACGTCACGCTCCGCAAGCCGGAGGAATGGAAGCTGCTCGGCACCGAAGGCGTGCGGAGCCTGGACGTGCAGGACATCATCCACGGCCGCGCGAAGTACGGCCTCGACGTGCGCCGCGACGGCATGCTCTTCGCCTCGGTGGAGCGGGCGCACACCTTCGGGGCGACGGTCAAGTCGTTCGACGCGACGCGTGCCCTCGCGGTGCCGGGGGTGAAGCAGGTCATCGAGGTGCGGCGCGAGAAGGCTGGCGAACCGCGCGACGTGTTTGGTGGCGCGGCCGGCATTCACTCCGGCGTGGCGGTAGTGGCCACCAACACCTGGGCGGCCATGCAGGGTCGCAAGGCCCTCACCGTGCAGTGGGACCTTGGACCCCATGCACAGGAGACCTCGGCGTCCTACGCGGCGTTCATGCGCGATGCGGTGGAAAAGACCGGCACCGAGATCGTGAACAAGATCGGCGATCCCGACGGCGAGCTGGCCAAGGCAACGGACGTGCTCAAGGCCGACTACGAGTTTCCGTTCCTTGCCCACGCGACCATGGAGCCGCAGAACTGCACGGCGCAGTTTGCCAACGGCACCATGGAACTCTGGTCCCCGACGCAGTTCCCCGACTGGGCCACGTCGGCCGTGGCCGAGCACCTCGCGCTCGACCCCAAGCAGGTGAAGGTGCACGTGACGCCGCTCATGGGGGGTGGCTTCGGTCGCCGCATCAACCCGGATTTTTCAGTGGAAGCGGCGGTGATCGCAAAGGAGGTGAACGGCGCGCCGGTGCAGGTGGTGTGGACGCGCGAGGACGACATGCGCCACGACTTCTATCGACAGTGTGCCATCCATCGCATCGAGGCCGCATTGGGCGCGGACGGGCACCCGGTGGCGATGCGTCACCGCCTGTCGAGCCCCGCGATCGACGCCTCGGGTGGCAAGGCCGGGAAGTTCGGCGCCGGTGAATCGGACGGCATCGGCAACCATGTGTATCGCGTGCCGCATCGCTCCACCGAATACACGCTGCTCGCCTCGGGCGTGCCGCGCGGCTGGTGGCGTGCGGTGAACACCACGCACGGCACGTTCGCCCTCGAGAGCTTCATCGACGAGATGGCCGCGAAGGCGGGGAAGGACCCGTACGAGTACCGCCTCGCGCTCATTGACAAGTGGGTGGTCGACAGCCCGAAGGACAGCACGCAGTTCCCGTTCAACCCGGAACGCTTCCGCACCGTGTTGACCCTCGCGGCCGAGAAGGCCGGGTGGGGGCAGCCGCTGCCACCCGGGCACGCGGTAGGCATTGCCCAGAACGTGCCCGATCACCTCACGTACGCCGCCGAAGTGGTGGAAGCGTCGGTGGTCAACGGGAAGATCAAGGTGCACCGCGTGGTCGTTGCCGTGGATTGCGGCCGCGTGTACAACCCGGATGGTGCGCGGGCGCAGCTCGAGGGGGGCATCGTGCAGGCGCTCTCTGCGGCACTCGGGGAGAGCATCACGATCGAGGACGGGGGCGTGGTGGAGGGCAACTTCGACACGTACAAGTTGCTGCGAATCGGTGGGGAGCCGGTGAAGATCGAGTGTCACTGGGTCACCAACGACGCGTACCCGGTGACGGGACTCGGCGAACCGTCGGTGCCGCCGTTCTTCCCCGCGCTGGCCAACGCCATCGCAAAGGCGACGGGTCGCCGGCCCCGCTCCATGCCGCTGCAGTTGTCGACCTGAGTTCTCGCATGACGAGGCGATTCTGGCTGCACCAGGTCGCTGGATGGAGCGCGTACGCCGTCGCGATGTCCCTGTCGCGACTGTCGTTCTTTCCGCTGTCGTACATGGTCGTGGCCAAGGGCGTGCTCGCGCTCCTTGGCCTCGCCTGCTCCCTCGTGCTGTGGCGGCTCTATCGCGGCATGCTGGCGCGGCGAGCCACGCTCCTCCAGATCATCGTGGTCAGCGTGGTCGCGTCGTACCTCATGGCCGCGCTGTGGACAGCGGCCGACAACCTCGTCGCGATCCCGATCGGGCGCGCCCTGCTGGGGCGCGAGGGCCAGATCCGCGGACTGTTCGGCCTCTTCGTGGGCTCGGTCTACAATGCGTTCACCCTGCTCGCGTGGAGCCTGCTCTACTTCGCGATCAAGCATCACGACGCCCTCACGGCGGAACGTGTACGTTCGCTGCGCGCGGAGGCGTTGGCGCAGCGCGCGCAACTCGACGCGCTGCGCTACCAGCTCCATCCGCACTTCCTGTTCAACACCCTCAACATTATCTCGTCGCTGGTCGCAGAGGGGGATAGTGCCGCGGCGAGCCGCATGATCTCGCGGCTGAGTGACTTCCTCCGACACACGCTCGCGACCCCGCCGTCCGATGAAGTGTCCCTCACCGAAGAGGTGGAGTTTGTGCGGCGCTACCTCGAGATCGAGCAGGCGAGGTTCGAGGAGCGACTCCGCGTCCACATCGACGTCGCACCGGACGCGTGGACCGCGCGCGTGCCGTACCTGATCCTGCAGCCCCTTGTGGAGAACGCGGTGCGCCATGGGATCGCGACGCGCGAGGAAGGAGGCACACTGACCGTGGAGGCGCGTCGCCAGGGGAGTGGACTGCAGCTCGAGGTGAAGGACGACGGACCCGGGTGGGACCCCGCTGGCAACGGCGAACGCGTTGGCCTGACTAACACGCGCGAGCGACTCGCCCGCCTCTACGGAGCCGCGAGTGAGGTCCAGGTGACGAGCGGCACGGGCGGCACGCACGTGGCGATACGGATCCCGTTCCGGGACGGGCAGGGAGCGGCGCGGTGATCCGCGCCCTCATCGTGGACGACGAACCCCCGGCACGACGCGGCATCGCAGCGCGCCTCACGCGGCAGGTGACGTGCACGTGCTGCGGCAGTGCGGCAATGGCCGTGAGGCAGTGAAGGCCATTCGTGAACTCGCCCCGGACCTCGTCTTCCTTGACGTGCAGATGCCCGGCGTCGATGGCTTCGGAGTGGTCGAGGCGATCGGGCCACTGGCGATGCCGGCGGTGATCTTCGTGACGGCATACGACGCCAACGCGGTGAAGGCGTTCGACGCCGAGGCGGTGGACTTCCTGCTCAAGCCGATCGACGACGATCGGTTTGCCCGTGCGCTGGCGAGGGCGCGTCGCCGCCTGGAAGAGCGCACGCAGCAGGCCATGGGTGCGCGCGTGGCCGCCGTGCTTGCACAGCTGGG
>JACMLI010000575.1 GCA_014379705.1 Gemmatimonadaceae bacterium | reverse complement strand
TCTGGGCGTCGATCTCCCGGCGGGACTTGGCGACGACTTCCTCGATGCGCCCCGGGTGGATTCGGCCGTCGGTCACGAGCTTCTCGAGCGCGAGGCGCGCAACCTCTCGCCGAATCGGATCGAAGCACGAGACGACCACCGTGTCCGGTGTGTCATCGATCACCACGTCTACGCCGGTCGCCAGTTCGAACGCCCTGATGTTGCGACCTTCGCGGCCGATGATGCGCCCCTTCATTTCGTCGTTCGGCAGGGCCACCGAGGAGACCGAAATCTCCGAGGTGTGCTCCGACGCGATCCGCTGGACGGCCAGGGCGACGATCTTTTTCGCCTCACGTTCGGCGTTCCGCTTGGCCGTCTCACGAATCTCCCGCAACCGATTGGCCGCGTCTGCCTCGGCCTCCTTCTCGAGCCGGGTGATCAGCTCCGCCTTGGCTTCGGTTGCGGAAAGCCCCGCCAGTGTTTCGAGGCGACGTCGCTCGTCCGCGATGAGGCGTTCGAGTTCGCCTTCCCGGTCGCCCACGGACTTTTCCTTCCGCCCGAGGTCGCTCAGGCGCCGACCGATGTCGCGCTCACGCTGGTCCAGGAGGTCGAACTTCTTGTCGAGGGTGTTCTCGCGATCCTGGACGCGGCGTTCCTCGCGCTCCACTTCTTCGCGGCGGTGCCGGGCCTCCATCTCCCAGGCTTCGCGGGCCTTGATCAGCTCTTCCTTGCCCGACAGGACCGCGTTCTTCCGGATCGATTCGGACTCACGTTCCGCGTCGCCGACAATGCGGGTCGCCATCTCTTCGGCCGTGGACTTCGATCGCCTTTGCTCCTCAATCGTTGCCGAGCGCCCCTGCGCGCGGCCGAAAAAGAAAGACGCTGCGGAGGCGACGATAACGAGCACGCCAAGCGCAGCGACGAGAGTCGTCTGGTTCATGATCTATGCTCCAGCGCGGGGGGTGTCCCGCGAGGTCAGGGGAACCCGAACCCGGACGAGGCGGCATTCCCTGACCACTCAGGGCCATCGACTGGCACCGACGAAGGGTGCGAGGTGGAAGGCGCTAAGTCGTGGAGGAGCTACGACCTACGGCCCGGAGGGCCATGCAACAAGTTAGGCGTAGCAGGAGGGAGCGGCAAGGCGGATGGGCGGACGAGATAGACGAGGTAAACGAGATGGACGGACTGCATGTGGAAAGACCCTGAGCGCCAAGCGCTCAGGGCCCTTCCTTCAAAACCACCTCGTACATCTCGTCTATCTCGTCCACCTCGTCTCAGGAGACAGTGACTTGCTCTCCGGTATCTCCCCTCTTGGCCGGCGGAAGCCAGCGACGCACCTCGGTCGCGAGGGCCTCCATGTCCCCTTCCACGGCCTCGTGCACCTCTCGCATCTTGAACAGCGTGTCGGTGATCTGGAGGGCGGCGAGGATCGCAGCCTTCTGGATCTCGATCGTCGGGCTCGCCTCCAGCACCTGGCGGATGGCGGCGTCGACGTAGGCGGCGACGGCAGTCGTGTGTTCCGGCGTCTCGTCGCTGCGAACCGTGAACTCGTCGTTGAGAATCGTGACCTTCACGGCATGACGCTTTTCGCTCATGCCGTCACCCCGGTGGCGCTCCCGCCATTGGAGCTCGGGACCTTGGCCTGCTGCTGCCGGATGAACTTCACGCGGGCCGCGAGTTGGCGCGTGCGCTGCGCCGCGTGGCCGAGTCGCGCCTTGAGGTCGGCGTTTTCGGCCGCGAGCGCACGCACGCGATCGACGCTGATCTCGTCCGCGCCGCCGCTCAGCGCTCCTTCCAGCAGACGCACGCGCCCCTCGGCGAGTTGCGCTCGCTTGCGAAAGGTCGCGAGCTCGTCGCCCAGGCTGCGGACGAGTTGCTCGAGCTGCTTGAACCCCTGCGACTCAGGCACTGCGCGGTCGGATTCCAAGGTCCTTCTCCAGCGTTTGCAGGATCTTCGAGCGACGTCCCTCTACTTCCTTGTCGCGAAGTGTGCGAGTCGCATCACGGAAGGTCAATCGCCAGGCGACGCTCCGGTACCCATCGGGCAGGCCGGGGCCCCGGAACTCGTCAAAGACGGATAGCTGCTCGAGGAGCGGCCCCGCCGTGGCGCGGATCACGCGCTCCACATCCGCCGCGGCCACCGTGGTCGGGAGGAGCAGCGCCAGGTCGAACTCCGCGGCCGGGAACGTCGGCAACGGCGTGAAGCGCCGGTGCACGCGTTGCGACCGCGCGTCGGAGGGCGGCGACGACGCGTGCTGGTGAGCGGGGGCGACGTTGGCGTTCTCCGTCGTCGCCATCCACACCTCAACGCCGAACGCCTCCTCGGCCCACACGGGTCGGTCCAGGACCAGGCGCAGCACCCGTCCTACTTCCTGCCCGTTGGCTTTCAATGTCCACAGGAGGTCACCCTCACCAGGGACTGCCTCGACCTCGCCGTGCGCGCGCGCGGCCATGCGTTCACCGATCCGTCGCGCGTCCCACGCGTCGTAGGCAGGCGGCTTGGGCTCCGTGAAATGTGGAGGCCGACTCGCCCCCATGATGAGCACGCCTGCGTGCAGGGACTCGCGTGGCAGGGCGCCCTCGCCTGGAGCAAAGACGGCCCCGATCTCGAAGAGCCGGATGTTCCCTTCCATCCGCGACAGGTTGTGCTGCGCGCGAAGGGCCAGCGTCTCCACGATCACGCGCCGCAGGTGTGGCTCGTTGTCGGCGAGGGGATTCGCCACGCGCACATGCGTCGCGTCGTCGGCACTCACGAACGGCATCGGACGCACCTCGAGCAAGCCCTCGCCCACCAGCAACTCGCGGAGCGCGCGCGTGAGCGTAGCCAGCGGATGATCGGGGACGTTGCCTGGCCGGAACGCCGAGAGGTCATCGGGGAGCGTATCGTAGCCGCGCAACCGCGCCACCTCCTCCACCAGGTCGACGTCGCGCTGTACATCCGCGCGCCATGACGGGGGCATCACGTGGAGCACATCGTTGCTCCCCTGCACGTCGAAGCCGATGCCGACGAGGGCATCTCGCACGGCGGGGCCGGTGAGGGGCGCGCCGAGCAGGCGAGTCCCGCGGGCCACGTCGAACGTGACGGGTGAGGGGGCGTGTGGTGGCTCACCCACGTCGACCGGGGCACCATCCACCCGACCTCCAGCGATCGCGACGATGAGCTGCGCGACCGCGACCAGCGCGTCACGCGTTCCGTGCGGATCGATGCCGCGCTCGAATCGGTAGCTCGCGTCCGTCGTCAGGCCGAGGGCGCGACGCGTCTTGCGCACCCGACGAGGATCGAAGAACGCGACTTCGAGGAGCAGGTCCTTCGTCGCGTCCGTGACCTCAGAGTCGCGCCCGCCCATCACGCCGGCAATCGCCACGGGCACGGACGCATCGGCGATGATCGTCATTTCCGGGGTCAGCACGCGGCCTATCCCGTCGAGGGTCACCATGCGCTCGCCGGACTGCGCGCGCCGGACGACAATGGTGGCCTCGCCCAGCTTCGCGAGGTCGAAGGCGTGCATCGGCTGGCCGAAGCCGTGCAGGGCGTAGTTTGTCGCATCGACCACGTTGGAGATCGAACGCGACCCGACCGCGTCCAGCCGCTTGACCAGCCACTCCGGCGACGGCCCCACGGTGACGCCACGGATGACGACCGCCATGTAGCGCGGACACCCGTCGATGTCCTCGTTGCGCACCGTCGCGCCGCCACTCGTGGCGGCTGCGCGGTGTGCCACGCTCTCCGGCACGAGGGCGACCGAGGTCCC